>CAKNJL010000016.1 GCA_930982035.1 uncultured Clostridium sp. | reverse complement strand
TGGTTATTGACCTGTCCCTTTTGACCATTTTTTGTCCATTTTGACACGTCCCCAATAGCTTACATTTCAACTTCAATATTAAATATTTTGTTACTTCCATCCAATTTTATTTTATTTTCTACTTCTTCTCCATTTAGTAATACTCTTGTTACTCCTGTATTTTTTTGATTCGGATTTAAAATTTTTATATTATAGACACTTTCTTTCCACTTATATCTAATCAAATATTCTTTCCAATCTTTTGGAATGCAAGGTTGTATTGTTAAATATTCTTTTTCTATTTTTAATCCTAATATATATTCTATTCCTGCATCATAATACCAACTACTAGACCCTGTATACCAAGTCCATCCTCCTCTTCCTGCTAAATTATTTGCTCCATATATATCTGCTGCAATAACATAAGGTTCTACTTTATATTTACTACTTGCGTCTTTTGTTCTTGAATGTTCAATTGGGTTAATCATTCTATATAATTCTAATGATTTATCACCAAATCCTAATAATGCTTCTGCTATAATTGCCCAACAACTTGCATGAGTGTATTGTCCTCCATTTTCTCTAACTCCTGGTAAATATGATTTTATATATCCTGGCTCTAGTTTTCCTTTTTCAAATGGTGGGTCTAACAATTTGATTATACCATTTTCTCTGTCTACTAGGTGATTTTCTAAGCTTTCCATAGATATATATTTTTTATCATTGTCTCCTGCATTTGATATAACACTCCAACTTTGTGCAATACTGTCTATTCTACATTCATCGTTTTGCATACTTCCTAATACATTTCCATCATCCATAAATGCTCTTTTATACCATCTGCCATCCCAACCTTTTGTATTTAGTGCTTTTTTTAACTGCATTTTTATTTCTTTAAATCTTTCTATCCTATTTTTTACCTCTTTTTGATTAATTTTCTCTTTACTTTCTTTATCTTTACTATTATTTATTAGATTATTTTCTTGCACTTTTCTATTTAAACTGTTTTCTTGATTACTATTTAATTGATTTATTTCTACTGATATTTCTGAATTATTTGTTTCATTTTTATTTTCAATATTTTTTATAATATGTTCTTTTGACTGATTTATCTTATTTTGTTCACTAATAATTTGCTCTTCATTTGGTTCCTTTATTTTGCATATTTCAATAAATCCATCTAAGATTTTGTATAAGAAAAATCCTAGCCATACACTTTCTCCTTTTCCTTTATTTCCTACTGTGCTAAATCCGTCATTCCAATCCCCACTACCAATTTTAGGCAATCCATTTTCCCCAAAGTTAAAACTTTTTTCTATTGCTCTTATACAGTGCAAATATATACTTTCTTGTTTTTCTCCATCTAAATATTTATCATATCTTTCGTCTATTCCTTCTTCTAATATTGCACCTTTTAAATATGGAGTTTCAATATCTAAAATGCTATAATCTCCGGTAAATCTAATATATTCTAAGACTAAATATGGTAACCATAATAAATCATCTGAAAATCTTGTTCTTATTCCTCTATTTGTTTCGTCATGCCACCAATGTTCTACATCTCCTTCTTCAAATTGATGTTTACTGTGTTTTATAATTTGATTTTTTAGAAATTCTGGTGAAATGTATTTTAATGCTATAGTATCTTGTAATTGGTCTCTAAATCCAAATGCTCCTCCTGATTGATAATATCCACTTCTTCCCAAAAGTCTACTTTCTAAAGTTTGATATAAACACCATCCGTTTAATAATATATTTGTTGATTCCAATGGTGTATATACTTGTAATTTTCCTAGTAACTCTTTCCAATAATTTTTTACTCTATCTAATTCTTGCCTACAATTTTGTATTTTACTATATTTATATGAAATGTTTTTACAATCAATTATATTTTCTTCTGCTCCTAAAATAAATGTTATTTCTTTATTAGAAAAACTTTCTATTTCTACTTCTATTTCAAATACAATACATGAATTTCTTCCTATTGAATTACTATTATTTAGTCTGATTTTTTTGATTCCATCTGGGTTTGATAATCCGTTTTTTCCTAGGAAGAATTTTTTGTCTCCTGTATAACTTCTTATTTTTTCACTTGAAGAAACATATATTTTTGTATTATCAATTTCACTTACATATAAATTGCTTGCTGTTATAATATTACTGTTTCTATCAAATTTGATATTTATATTTTCTTCTGTTTTTATTTCATCTTCTCCAATTACTGGTTTGATATAATAATATAGTTTTAGATTTTTTCTATTAGGTGTTTTGTTTTTTAAATTTAATATTCCTATTTTACAACTGTCTTCTCTTGGTACAAACATCTCTAATTCTTGTTCTATTCCTAAATTATTATGAATATATTTACAATATCCAAATCCATATATTATATTATAATTTCTATTATCTGGCATTGGATTTAAGCCTAAAGACCATGCTTTTTTAGTCTCCATGTCTTTAATATAAATGATTTCTGATGGAATATCATAGCTTGGGTTGTTATTCCAACTTGTTATTCTATTTAATCTACTATTTTTATACCAACTATATCCTCCCATATTTTCTGTCACAATTGTTCCAAACTTCTCATTTGCCATGATATGTGACCACACTGTTGGCAAACGATTTTCTTTATTTACTTTTATCAAATATTCTTTTCCATCTTCTGAAAATCCACCATACTCATTATAATATTTTAAACTTTCTTTATTTTTCAATATATCTACATCTTCTAGGCTTTCTTCAACAAATATATTACTATTTTCTTCTTCACTTATTTCTTTATATTTTTCTAAATATTCCTCTTCTTTTTCTTTTAAATTATTTTTTAGATTTCCTTTTGCACAATTAATTGTAATTACTGATATAAATTTTAACAGCTCAAAATCTTTTTTATCTATTTCTTCTTCACTTAAAATGAATATTCCTCCACTTATATTTTTTAAATATCCCATATGGTTATTTAATATTGTTGTTTCTATTTCTTCTCTTACATAATTCTCATAACTATATTTTTCCTCATCAATTATTACAATTTCTGTTTCTACATTTTTTGTTCTGAAATATCCATATGCTTTTAATACTTGTTTTAAACATTCTGAATCATTAACACTTTTCATTTTTACTAAAATAATTGGCAAATCTCCTGATATTCCATATTTCCACAAATCACTTTGTCTATATATTTGATTATTTAATTTTTCTTTTTCTATACATTTCATTGAATTATCAAATATTATATATGATAACATTTTTTGATAACTCTCAATGTCTTTTCCTTTAATATTTAGATATCTACTTTCTGCTTCCACTCTTGCTTTTGATAATTCAAATTCATTTTTCACATTTTCTGATAGTTTATATTTTTCTAAATTTTCTATTGCTTTTTCACTTTCCTCTTCTACTGATAATATAAAATCAATTGTTACTTTTTCATTTTTCTTTATTTTTACGCTTCTTTTCATCGCTATGACTGGTTCTGTGACTAATCCTATTTTTTTAGAAAATGGCAAAGAATCTTTTACCATTTTTGGTATTTTAAGATTTCCTCTTCCTATAAATTTTTCTTCTTCTATTTCATATTCTAATTCTCCAATTGTATCTTCCGTATTTACACTTAATGTTGTTGCTAAATAAAATTCATTCTCATTTAAATCTCTTTTTTTTCTTTTTACAATTAAACATTCATTTTTTTCATCATATTTATATATTAAAAATAAATTATTAAAAGCTGGATGTGCATAGTATTGCTCTTTTCTAGTTAAAATTGGCTCAAAATATCCTGTTAATTCTACAATTTCTTCTTCATTTCCTAAATTTTCTAATGTGATTCTTCTTAATTCTACTGGTTCGTTTGAAGCTATTGTTATTTCTATTTTTGCTTTTATATTTCCATTTATAATTTCTTGTACATCTTTATCTGGCATAAAACTTATTTGATATTTATTTTCATTTTTTAGATTTTGTGAATAACTTGAACTTATTATATTTTTACTTTTTATACTTTTGATATTAAATATAATTCCTTGGATATAATCATCTGTATTTTTAAATTTATTGATATAAATATTTTTGTATTTACTAACTCCTTCACCTTTTTGGTCTAATGCAATCATATAATTTTCATTTGATATAACATTTCCTCTTATTAGTTTTTCATCTATTTTTGTATATTTACTTTCTACATAATTTTCATAGTCTTTATATTTTAATTTTTCTACTTTTTCTTTATCTTCTTTTGTTGTTATTGCTTTTTCAGGCATTGTTTCTTGTAATAATATTGTAATTGCTTGTATTTCTGGATTTTCTGCAAATCTTTTTTGCAATATATTGTTATTAAACAAATTATTTATAGATAATAATATTAATCCCTGATGATGTGCCATATATGTTTTTACAACTTCTGCTTTTTTCCCTTTTCTTACTCTTTCAGGAGTAAAATCTAATGCTTCAAAAAATCCATATTTACTATACATTCCATAATCTTCTAAGATTTTTAGGTTTTTTATAACTTCTTTTGGTTTTTCATTTATTGCTAAAACACTTCCATAAGTTGAGACTACCATTTCATCTGCTAACCCTCTTTTCAAGCCAAGCCATGGTATTCCAAATGCTTTATATTGGTAATTTGAATGTAAATCTTTTAAATTAAATGCTGTTTCAGATATTCCCCATGGTATATTTAAATGTTCTGCATATTTCATTTGACTCATTATCATAAAATTACAAGATTCATCTAATAAGCTTCCTTTATATTTAGGAATATTTATATTTGGCATTAAATATTCAAATGCTGTTCCTGACCATGATATTAAACCTTTATACTTGTCCAAAACTGTTAATGTCCTACTTAAATGATTCCAATGTTTTGGTGAAATATCTTTTTTAGCAATTGCAACTATACTTGCCTGCCTTGCCTCTGATGCCAATAAATCATAATATGAATCTGTTAATTTGTTTTCTTCTATATTATATCCTATAGAAAAAATCTGATGTTTCTCACTATATAAATGAGTAAAATCTGTTGAATCTATTATTCTATTTACTATTTCAAGCATTTCTTCTATTTTATTTTGAATTTTTACTATTTTTTCATTATTTTGCTCCATTTCACTTTTTATTTCATTTTGTTCTTCATACTTAAATACATAATCTTCAATTTCATGTGTAATTGTCTCTTTATTATTTAAGTTATTTCTTACCACATTGATTCTATTATTGACATTTTCCAAAAATGATTTTGTTACATAAAGATATCCTATAAAATTACCACTATCAACTGTTGAAATATATCTTGGTCTTAATGGCTCTTTTGTTTTTGTATTATACCAATTGTATAAATGTCCATTCCATTTTTGAAGGCTATCTACTGATATTAGCACTTTATCTAATAATTCTATAATATCTTCTAGACTCGAATATTTTAGGTCATAACTTGAAATAATTGCTAATATAGATAATCCTATATTTGTTGAAGATGTTCTATTTACTATTTTTTCTTTTCTTCCCTCTTGATAATTATCTGTCATCAAATAATTATTTTCTTTATTTATATATTTTTTGAAAAATTCCCAAGTTTTCTCACCTATCTCTAACAAATAATCTTTTTCTGTTTGATTCAAATTTTCTATTGGTTTTATTTCTTTTCTTTCTTTGCTGATATACCACATCATAAAAGGTGCTAATAACCAGATTATTCCTAATATCAATCCTAAAATACTTGGAATACTCAATGATATAAGAATTGTTATTACCCCACATGCTATATTAAACCACATTTGTTTTACATATGATGTTGCATTATTTTTAGCTTGTTTTTCTGCCTCTTCTGATGTCATCCATTCTAATAATTTTTTATGTGATATACATTTTCTATATATTGTTTTTGCTATCGCAATTAATGAAACATAAGCCTTATATGGTAAAACACCTATTGCTATTAAAATTCTTAAAAAAATCCCTTTATAACCTGATATTCTTGGTGAAAATTTCTTTTGCTTATGTTCTCCTTCTTTTTTTAATACTAAATCATTAAATATCTCCAATATATTTGATATAACAACTGCTACAATACTTATTATTACAAAAGGGTATATTTTAAACTCATATATTCTGCCTATCAAAAGTAAAAATACTAATGATAACATTGCTGTTATTTCTATCAAACTTCTTCTTAAATTATCAAGTATCTTATATTTTGAAATGCAATTTAAAGGATTAGCTATTATTCCTTTTTTATCTACTACATTTTTCCTTAGCCATCTAGATATCTGCCAATCTCCTCTTATCCATCTAGATAATCTATTCATAAAACTATTGTATTTTGTTGGATATCCATCCATTAACATTATATCAGTAGCCAATCCACATCTTAAATAACAACCTTCTAACAAGTCATGGCTCAATACTGTGTTTTCTGGTATTGCAGATTTTAACACTTTAGAAAATACATTTAAATCATATATACCTTTTCCTGTAAAAATTCCTTCTCCAAAATTATCTTGATATAAATCTGAAATTGCATTTGTATATGAATCAATACCACCAGCTCCTGCAAATATTTGTGTAAATAATGTTTTATATGTGATGTCTAAATTGATTCCTATTCTAGGTTGAATAATTCCATATCCTTCTATAACAACATTTTTTCCTTCATCAATAACTGGTTTATTTAAAATATGTGCCATTGCGCCTACTAATTCAAAAGCCGAATTTAATACCAAATCTGTATCTGCATCTAAAGTTATAACATATTTTATTTGAGGAATACAATCTTTATATTGTTCTATTGTATTAACTCGAAATTTATTTTCTTCATGACCTAAAATATATTCATTAAATTGTGTAATCATTCCCCTTTTTCTTTCCCAGCCTAAATAACATTTTTCTTTTGAATTCCACTCTCTTTTTCTATATATAAAATTAAAAATAGGAAAATTATTTTCTTCTGAATATTTTTTATTTAATTCTTCTGTAAGTTTTATTCCTGTTTCTATTACTTCATTATCACTTTTTTCTTCTTTTATACTACTTTCTGAACAATCTCCTAATAAAGTAAAATATATATTTTTAGACTTATTTGCTATATAATATACTTCTAATTTATTGATTAATTCTTTTACTTTTTCCTTATTTTTTATTATTGTTGGGATAATTACCATACATGTATTTTCTTCATCTATTCCTTTTGAGAAATCTATTTTAGGAATTGGTTTTGGTTTTACAATTTTACTTAATATATATTGAATAATTTGTATTATAATTTCTGATGATGGTATCAGGAAAATTAATACATTTAATATATATATACCTATATTTTTTATATATACATTTAAGATACTACTAATAATTATTGATAATGCTAATGATAATATTAAATTTACTGCTACATATACTTTTTGTTTTGTTTTATTACTCATACTTTTAGATGTTTTGTATTGTAATTCTTGGTATGTTTTTTCGATTCCTTTATCTATAATATAATAACCTATATGTGATTTTTTTCCTTCATTTTCATTATCTTTTGCTAATTGCAATATCTTTTTGGCTATATATATTTCTGATATCTTTGTTTTTTTAGACATTTCTTTGATTTTATTTCTATAATAATCTTTTGTGTTATTATCCATTTTACTATATACATTTGCAGGGTCTTGTTTTAATATTTCTTCTACACCATTTATTTTTTCAAATATTTCTAAAAAGTTTATTCTTTGTATTGTCTTTATACTTGTAATACTATTTCCTATAGAAACTTTTTTTACAGCAATATCAAAATGTTCTTTTTTTATTACTTCTTGTACTGTTGTCCCTGTCATTTCTATTATTTCGTCCAATACTCTTAAATAACTATATCCCTTTTTTCCATATCTTTTTAATATATATGACATATATTCTATAAATGGATATTTTACATCATTTAAAATATCTTTTTTTATATTTTTCATATTATATATATTATTTTCTTTATTGCTTTTATCACTTTCTATTAATCTATGAACTATGTTTTCTGCTTTTACTTTTTGAATTTGACTACTATATATTTTTTCACATATTTCTCTTATATTTTCTATAATTGCTATTTGAAGAAAAAACCCTATATTCCAGATTTCTTCCATGCTTAGAGTTTTCTTTGTTTGATAACTTGCAAGATAATCTTCTAAATCTTCTTTCTCTATCTTATTGTCTGTATATGCTACAATTTCTCCTGCCAATACATAAATTCTTGCAAATCCTTTATATTTTCCATTTGCAATTCCTAAAAAATTCATGTATTTTTTTAAAGTTAATTCTTTTTGTATTTGTTTTACTGTTTCTTCTATTATATAAAAGTTATCCAACAACCATTCTCCTGCTGGGTGTGTACTTATTCCAATTTTTACATGTTCATTTAATAAATTATATACAATTTTTATTGTTTCATAATTATCTAATAATTGTGGAATAGGATATGTGTCTTTAGATGGTTTATTTATTAAATTATGATTTGTTGCAATCTTTTGTAAATGGCTCTCTAATTGTTTTTTGTCTAATAAAGTTCCATCAATTTTTAATATTTTATTTGTTTTCAAAAAAATTCCACTCCTTGCAAATATGTTTTACACATATTGTTTGCAAAAAGTGGATATTTTATACAATACATAATTAAAGATTATCTAATCAACTAAAAATTATATTTAAATCATTAAAAACAAACCATTAATATTCAAGTTCATTATCTTGTTCTAACTCTTCTTGTTCATCTTTTTCTATATTGTTAAGTCTTTCTTTATAATATTCAGAAAAATCTTCAAAGGCTTCTTTTTCATCAGCACCTTCTGGCAATCCTACATATGTTGCATCATTTTTTGAATACTCTGCTCTCATTATGCTTTCTGCATTAAGTTCATGATAGCCTCCATCCATTTTTCCTACTCCTGCTACTGTATTCATATTTTGTTTATCTACTAGAACATATATTGCACCTATGTCATTTCTACTTAATCTTTCGTCACCTTCTTCTAAAAGTAAATCACTTTTCTTATCATTTTCCTCATATGTTATTTCTCCATCTTCTGAAATATTTTTGATAACATGACTGTCTTCATTAAAATTATTTTGTAAAATTATTCCTAAATCATCTTTATCAATTTTTTGATTATCTGCTAAATTTGCATTATATGTTTCAAAAATTTCTTCGACTATGTCATTTTCCTCTTCTGTTTTTGCAGTATTAATTTCAGTATCATATGACTGCAATCCTTCTATAAATTCTTCTCTAGCAGTTTTTTGTTTTTCTGTACTTTCTGTAGTTTTAGTTGTATTTTCTGTATTTTCAATTGCAGTTTTATCTTCTTTAGGTGCTTTATCTCCACTTGTCAATAATGCATGTCCTCCAATTGCTACTCCTATTGAAGTTATTATTGCTGCAATTGTAAATTTCACTCTTCTTTTGAATCTTTTTAATCTGCTATTTTCTATCCTTTTTATTATTTTTCTTTCTTCTTCTGGCGTTAAGTCTCTTTTATTCTTTATTTTCATCCTTGCAATTTCTTTTTTTATTTCATTTTGTTTATCGGCTTCCATTCTAGCTTTTACTTCTTTTAATAATCCCATTTCCATTTCCTCCTTTGCATAATTTTATTTTAACATAATAAAAAAATATTGTAAATAACTTTTTTCTAACTTTCTTTAATCCTATTGGGGACGTGTCAAAATGGACAAAAAATGGTCAAAAGGGACAGGTTAATAATCATTAAGGATTGGTAAAGGATGTTGCTCTAGGACGATATATAATATAAAAAAATGAACGATTTTGCGTATCTAAATTTGAATTAGAAATTCTTAAATAACGAGATGTGGGATATGCACGGTACTCTCTGAAAGAGAGGGTCTGAGTGCAAGAGCACATCTTGTTATTTTAGAATTTCTTTGAAAATTTAGCTTATACAAAATTGTGAATGATTTTATATTATATATCGTCCTAGAGCAACATCCTTTACCAATCCTTAATGATTATTAACCTGTCCCTTTTGACCATTTTTTGTCCATTTTGACACGTCCCCTTCTTTCCCTTCTTTCTTTTTTCACATTTCGACATTTTTTTCATACTATATATAAAACAACATGAGTTGTTTTAGAAAGGGTGATTTTTAATGGAAAATAAAAAACCATGTCAAATATTAGATATTGATGGTGTAATATCAGGAGGTAAACAATTTGATTTAGACATTACTTTACCAGAAGATAATAGAGATGTAATCTATGGAGTTGTAAAAGATTGTTTTAAAGAACCAGTTTCAGATGCTGTTGTAAAATTAGTTGAAATCTTTTATGATTGTGGTAAAGAAGAACGTAGACCAATAGGTCATACTTTTACAGATTGTGAAGGTGAATTTGTTTTTGGTCCTTTGTGTCCTGGAAAACAATATGCTATTCAAATATGGGTAAATGATACAAAGAAAATCAAGATTTGTGCTAAATGTCATCATGAAGGAAAATGCTTAAAAGGTGACAAACATGAAAAATGTGACTGCTTTTTAGAATCTGACAAATGTGATAAGCATGATAAGTGTGACAAATGTGATAAGCATGATAAATGTGATAAGTATGATATGTATGATAAATGTGAAAAAGATTGCAAATATGATGAAAAAAAGCCTGATTGCCATAAATAATAGTAATAATTTTTAGCCAGTATCAATTTTAATTATACTTGTAGAAATCCTGTAATTAAATTAATTACAGGATTTTATTCTATATCATGAAAGCCGAAAAAAGTAAAAATTAATATAAAGCTTTACGTTTTTTCTAAACTATACCCATTTTTCTAACCATTTGTCTTCCCTTTTTCATCATTTTCTTTTTGCTTGTTTTTCCCATTTCTGTGTACATCATAGCAGCTCCTGTAACTAATAATCCTCCTATTACAACACCTTTTACAAATTTCATACTCATTCTCCTCTCTAAACTTTTTTACATATGCAATAAATTACAGTATTGCACTTTATTACAAGTTAAATATATTTTAAACTTTTTCTTTATTATTATTTCTTATTTTGTTTATTTTATACAATTTTATAATGGTATAAATTTCATGTATTGCAATAATTGCTAAAAATATACCAAAACATTTCCTTAAAATATTTACATCTATTTTTATTGATATATTTGCACCTATAATTGCACCTAGTATCCCAAATACTGAGACCAGAACTGCACTTTTTAAAGCTATATTTTTATTTTTTAAATTTATTATAATCGCTATAATTGATGTTGGAATAAAAAAAATTAAATTTGTAGCCTGTGCTATATGCTGGTCTACGCCTATCGCATACATTAGGAGAAAAATTAATATTGTTCCTCCTCCCATTCCAGTCCCGCT
Source organism: uncultured Clostridium sp. (assembly GCA_930982035.1). Classification (GTDB taxonomy): domain Bacteria; phylum Bacillota; class Clostridia; order TANB77; family CAG-508; genus CAG-269. The sequence continues at coordinate 23,390 of CAKNJL010000016.1, read as the reverse complement.
AATGATGCCTGATAATATTCCTATAAAAATTTCTAACATTTTTTCCTCTTACTTAAAAATCATTTTATATGACGCATATATTAAAAAAATTGTAAAAGCAACTTTTAAATAATGTGTAGGAATTTTTTTTAATAATTTTGCTCCTGTATATCCTCCAATCATTCCGCCAATAGCACACAGTATCGAAATGTTCCAGTCTATATAATTACTTTTATAATAAAAAATTCCACTTGTTACTACCATTGGCAATATACAAAATATTGATGTTCCTCTTGCTTTTTTATCTTCCATATTCAATAAATATATAAAAGCCGGAACTACTATCATTCCTCCACCTGTTGAAAATAGTCCACTAATAATTCCTGCTAATAGACCAATTATCACTTTTTTTATTATATTTCTCATATCTATAGTATTTTTTCCAAATCTCGTTGCTTTATTCATATTTTGATATTTTATTATTCAAAAAAATTTCTTCTGCTAATTGTGTTATTCTCTTATCACATTTTAACATTTGTGCAACTATTTCTTTTCGTAATTCTTCATTTTTAATATTTTCTGTTAAATCTAAAAATTTTTGTAATTCAAATAAATATTTTTCGTCTTTATTTTTCCAATCTTTATTATCTGTACTCACTCCCTTATTCTTATTCATTTCTTCTTACATTCCTTTCAGATATAAATTTTATTAAAATAAACATTACTCTTCAAAAACTTACTATATTTTTAAATTTGTCTATTTCTACTTATTAAAAAAGTGTAAAGATTTGTGTAGCAAAAAATACAATTACTAAAAATAATCACATCACCTTTCATAAATTTATTTTTATTATTCCATACATCTTATCTAATATACTACAAAAAAAATATAAAGACGACAGTTTTTTTATAAAACGTCATCTTTAATATATAAGACATACTTTGTCACTATAAATTTTACGTTCATAAATTATAAAATTGCTATAATTGTATATTCTCATCCTTTACATAATATTTTGTTCCTATCATTTTGTCTGGCAAATATTGTTGTTCTACATAGTGTCCTGGAAAATCATGCGGATACAAATACCCTTCATGATAACCTAACTTTTTCATATCTTCTATAGGTGCATTCCTTATATGCATTGGAACTTCTCCTGTTTCTTTATTCTTTACATCATCTAAAGCCTTATTTATTGCCATATAACTTGCATTTGACTTTTTAGATAAAGCTACATATAATGCTGCCTCTGATAATATGATTCTAGCTTCCGGCATTCCTACCATATGTACTGCTTGCATAGCTGAATTTGCTAAAATTAATGCTTGAGGATTTGCTAGTCCTACATCTTCTGACGCACATATTACTATTCTTCTTGCTAAAAACATTGGGTCTTCTCCTCCATTTAAAGCTCTTGCTAAATAAAATACTGTTGCATCAGGGTCAGAACCTCTCATTGATTTTATAAATGCACTTATATTATCATAATGTGACTCTCCATTTTTATCAAATATTGCTTTTCTATCTTGCACACTATTTTTTACAATTTCATCAGTTATATGTATATATCCATCTGAATCCATATTTGTAGTTAACACAGCTATTTCTAGACCATTTAATGCTGTTCTAACATCTCCATTTGCAATTATCGCCAATTTTTTTAAAGTTTCATCTTCTACTTTTATATTATATTCTCCTAATCCATCTTTTCTAGTAATTGCATTTTTTAATATTGTAAATACATTTTCTGTTGTTAAAGGCTCTAACTTTATAACCATAGACCTAGAAATTAAAGCCTTGTTCACTTCAAAATATGGATTTTCTGTAGTTGCCCCTATTAATATAATTGTTCCATTTTCTACATATGGAAGCAAGGCATCTTGCTGTAACTTGTTAAATCTGTGAATTTCATCTATAAACAATATACTTTTTCCTGTTGGATTTAGCATAAAATTTCTAGTCTCTTCTATTACTTTTTTTATCTCTGCCACTCCAGATGTTACTGCATTTATTTTATAAAATTTATATTTTGTAGTTTCACTTATAACTCTTGCTAATGAAGTTTTTCCGCATCCTGGGGGTCCAAATAATATTATACTTGATAATCTATCTGCTTTTATTGTTCTATATAATATTTTATCTTTTCCCAAAACATGTTCTTGTCCAACATATTCTTCTAGAGTCTTTGGTCTCATCCTAAAAGCTAATGGTTCTTTACTATTCATTTTTACCTCTTTCTTTGGTGACTTTGGGAAGGAAAAAAATCATCGTTTTAAATTAAAAAATCTATTATTTTAATTTTGTCTTTTTTACAAAGATAATGTTTTTTTCTTCTTTCACAAAATCATCATTCTCCGTCCTTTAAATTGATAATATTGTTAATCCTTTCTTTATTAGATCTTCTGTACTTAAATCTGTTTTATCTATTTTCATAAATGCTTTTTCTATCTCTTTTTTGTTATATCCTAGAACTTGTAATGCTGCAATTGCCTCTTGTACCTTGTTATCATCTTCAATCAATTGTTGCATTTTTGTTTTTGTTTCTTGTACACTACTATTATTTTTAGTAGCTTCTGTAAGTTCTTGTATCTGTTGTTCTTTTTTGATTTTATCTTTTAACTCTAAGATTATCCTTTTGGCTGATTTAGGTCCTATTCCTGGAATAGAGGTTAATAAGTTGATATCTTCTGATATTATTGCTAATACAAATTCAGATGGTGTACAAACTGCAAGCATTGCTAATGCTGTTTTTGCTCCTACTCCACTTACTGATAATAATAGTTCAAACATTTTTAATTCTTCATTTGAATTAAATCCAAAAATACTTATATCATCTTCTCTAACCCTATAATATGTATATACTTTTACTTGACTTCCTATCTCTCCTAATTTTTCCATTCCTATACTTGACATGAATACCTTATAGCCTAATCCCCCTACATCTATAACAACATATTCTGTCATTTTCATTTCTAATGTCCCTTTTATATATGCTAACATATTATCTTCCTTCCTCTTAATATTTCTTCATTTCTGACTTATTTTCTAGTTATTCTGATATTTTTACTAAATTTCTTTTAGTCTTTTTCAAAATTGCTTTTTCTCTAGCACTGTCTTTGTATAAATAAGTCTCTTTTATGTGTCATAAAAATATGTTGCTTCCAAGTCTGCTTCATGTGTTAATAATGCTATTGGATATTTTGTGTAAGTTGCACCTATTGCATTATATGATTCTTTTGGCTCTGTAAATCCCATATGCCAACGAATTGCATACTTTTCTTCTGGTGTTAATTTCATATATTCTGTAATCATCATGACAGATTTTTCTCCATGACCATATGGTATTGTATCTTCAATTGTATAATATGGTACTTTTTCCCATACTCCTAAAGCATTTTTTGCATTTCTATAATCTACTTTATAGAAATTTGTTTTACATATATCATGTAATAATCCTATTATAATAATAGATTCTTCTGGTATTGTTACTCCTTTTATGTTGTTTTCTACTTTATGTTTTAATATTTCATATACTTTTAGGCTATGCTCAACTAATCCTCCCTCATGGTCTCCATGAAATCTTGTGCTAGCAGGTGCTTTAAAAAAATCTGATTTTTCTAAGAAATTAATTAAATCATCAATTCCATCTCTTTTTACTTTTTTTAATACATTTAAAAATTCTTCTTTCATTTTTTCTATCTTTCCTTTCTCATTCTTTTTAACTTTCCACATTATATAAATAAAAAAAACAAAAGTCAATACTTTGTGCAAACTTTTGTTTTGCTATGTAGCTATTCCAATTTCAGAATGATAAATACAATGTCTTATATATTATTTCGAATAAATATATAAGATATTGTATTTATTATTTGGACACTGAATAGTTACCTGTTTACTTTATAAATAACAACTTTGATATTATTCTTCATTATATTTTATAATTTGAATAGCACTTTCTAATGTCTTTGTACAACATAATTTCCCATGCACATCAATATATATCAAATCATTTATTCCAGTTAATTCTCTAGCAATATTTATATCTGTTGCCTGTACTATCTCATTTTTAAATTTACAAGAATCTATTAAAGTTCTAATTTCAAATCCTTCTCTTCGTGATTTAAAAATTATATATTTTACTTTATCAGTATTAATATATTTAATCGCCTTTCTATATGGCATTTCTACGTCAAATATTAAATAACATTCTTTACAATTATCTATCTTTTCTAGAATTATTTCTATAGCTTCTACTTCCGCAATAGCATGTTTAATATAAATTTCCCAAAATTCATCCGCTAATTTTAATGCATTTAAAAAGGCAACATCTTCAGATATATTTTCGTTCCATTCTGGGTTACACAATTTTATAAAATCTGGCATTATTTTATTTTCTAAATATTCTACTTGCATATTATCTGTTGCATCAATATATTGAATTAGCTCTCTATCCATATATTCAAAAGTTTTATCTATATTTTTTATTTTTAATTGTCTTAAATATTCTTTACCAAATTTTTTCCATAATAACCCTATTGATGAATAGTAAATCCCATTTTCTCTTTGTCCATTTCTATTTTTTTGATGATGATCAAATTCACCGCAAGCCTATATCATATACCAATTTATTTTTCAAATTTAATTTATCATCTATAGTAGCAACTCTTAGCAATACAATCTCTTCTTTTATTTTGCTAAGAAATATTGTAGAAATAACATCATCCACATGAAATTTACCTGAATGTGTTATGCAATTTGCCTTTACAAAATTTCCGAGTTAATTGAATATTTTTATATTGATTTTTTTCCATGTCAATTCTTCCTCCAATATTTATTAATATTACTCAATCTTTTCTTCTTTCATATAATAAAAAGAGTTAATATATAAATATTTTAATCAAATAACTGTAAATTAAATTTATATTTCTAATTCTTGTCTTGATTTTTCTATATCTTTCATACATTCTTCGATTTCTTTCATTTCTTCATCAGAATATATTTTTTCTATTTCTTCTTGTCCTATATTTTTTAATAATCTTTTTCCCCAACTTGTCTTTTCATTACCGTCTTCGTCTAATAAAGGAGGATGATGAGTTATTTTTGTACAATTTTTTGGATTTTCTTTTGTTAATTTCCTAAGTTTTGCAACTTTAAATCTTTTACCATCTACTAATTTATCTTCTATTTTTTCATATTCTTCCGTATCTAAAATAAAAGTTGCAGTCCCATAAGCTGATACTACCTTTCCATTTCTTTTTTGATACATTTTTTCAACTATTGTTTTTTGTGAGTTATTCAAATTAACAATCAAATATCCATCTACATATTTTTTAGTATAATTAGAGTCTAATAATGTAAATAATCTCCACCTTTCATATGGATCTGTTACAGTTTTTTTAGTTTCTACATTGTTTTCACTATTTACATTATCTCTTTGAGTTGATGATTCTCCTTTTACATCAGTTACATGTGTTTGAAGGTAGTTCACTAGATATTCTCTTTGTTCTTTGTTATCATCATATGTACTATAAATTAGTATCATTTTTTCAGTATCATCCATATCAGGATTTTTTAGTATATCTTCTATATTTGTATTCTCTGATTGATAATATATCTTAGCATCACTTGGCTTTAATTCACCTTTTTCTACTAAATGTTTTACTAATTCATCCCCACCTTCTTGTAATATAGTTTTTAGAGTTAATAAATTATCTTTGTATAATTGTATCAAATCTTCCTCTGCAATATTTGATAAATTTTCTAATATTTTTTTATCTGACTTTTCTCTTTTGAATGTTTGATATAATAATCTAAACCTTTTATATTTTGAGATTGAATTTTCATCTTTTTTAGTATTTTGATATAGTTTAGCTAATTCTTCTTCTGGTAAATAAATATCTATTTTTCCATCTTCTGGAAGATTTTTATTGATTCTTTTCACTAAATCTAAATTTATTTTATCATTTACATATAATTCTACTATATCTTTTATTTGAAGAATACCATTATCATACCACTCACAAACTTTTTGTTCTTCTACTGGTATAGGATATCCTATAATTGTTTTTCTTAAATCTTTGTCATGTATTTTTCCTTGATTAAATACTTCTATAACCAATTCTACTTCGCCATAACTTTCTAAGACATCTAAACTTATTACATTATCATTATATAAGTTTACTAACATTTCATTGCTTAATTCATCTTCTAGTAAGGTTATAATATCATCATTATTTTCTAATCCAAGTGCATTATGTAGTTTTATTAGATTTTGATATTCTTTTTTGTCTTGTTCTTGGTTATCTTCTTTATCTTTATTAATGTAAATTTTCTTGTACAAATTTGCTATTTTATTAATATCATATACTTCTTTTATTCTCTCTTCTAGCATTTCATCATTTCTACTATCTACAAACTCTGCAACCATTTGTAGTTTTTCATCTTCATTCAATAACTCCCATGTTTCATCATTATTTAAGTCGATTTTTTCTTTATTTTCTAATTGTTCTTTTTTTATTTTATCTTTTATATCATCAATATTTATCCCATTTTTACTTGCACATTTCTCTACTTTTCTTAAATCTAATGCTCCACATCTATATAATTCTATTAGAGTATTTTCAGATATTTGATTATTCATAGCTATATTATATATAGTAGAATTGCTTAGTTTTTTGTTTTGAGCTAAATACACTAAATTTTCTTCTACTTTTGCTAAGTTTCTTAATTCTTCTTTAGTGCAATAATCTTCATATCCATTCATGTCTTTTAATAATTTTTTACCAGAATATAACTGCTCATCTGTGCAGTATTCACCTTTTTCTTTATTCCATCTTAATAAAAGTTTGTCAATATCTTCTTTTCCATAATATCCTTGTATAAATTTTATTCCTTCATTTTTATTTAAATTTTTTGATATTTCTTCTAAGTGATTTAAGAAGTTTATACTTTTATCATCTAATTCTGTACTATTTTCTAAATCTAATTTTAGCTGAAATGCATGATAAAATATAAGTCTTTTTGCATCAATATATGGACTTACTTCATTTAATGCTTCTTTTATATATTTTACAAATTGTTTTTGGTTAACTTCTTTAAAAATTTGTCGTAATTCATCATCTGATTCTGCATAAGCAAGTCTTTTTAAATACTGTTCTTCTTCCTCACTAGTATATCCTTCCTCTCGTAATACTCTTCTCGTTTGTATATGAAACATAATCCTTGCAATATCAATATCATTTATTACGCATGACAACATATCTATTGCTTGTGGTGCTTCTATTTCTGGTAATATATCTTTTATTTTTTCATACTCCTTATTTTTTTCTATTTTTTGTCCATATATTACTACTCTTGAATTTAGTAAACTATATTCTTCTGGTTCTTTGTCATAATTCCATGCTTCTATCATTAGATTTTCGCTTGGTTTAATATATGATTTCGCTAATTTAATTGCTTTATCTAATTCATTTTTACTATTTTCTTCTAATAATCTAGATATATTTTTTTCTTTATATCCCTTATATAACTCTTGTAGTCTTTTTACAACTATAATTAATAACTTTTTAAAATTAATGTATTGTGCATTTTTAAAAAGAAATTCTTCTACTGTTCTTGCATCTTCTAATTTTTCTCCCATTTCTAGTGTTCCTATTGAATCTTCTACATCGTTTTTATCAATTGTTATATTCACTTTATCTAGCAATGTTTGTATTTCTCTTATAGTTGCCATTTTTTTCTATCCTCCCTTTCTTGAAACTCAAACTAGTTTGGAAAATAATTAAATTTGGGCTAGGAAAAATTTATTTTAAAGGCAAGGGCGCGTACTTTATGTACGTAACCGCGTTTAAAATGAACTTTGACAACGCCCAAATTGTAATTATTTTTTAAACTTCACCTCTATCTTATTTCTTTTTCTATTAACCTTTCTTCTAAATCACTTAAAATATTTGTATTTATATTAATATCTATTTGTGCTTTTTCTTTTATTTTATTTACTTTTTCTTTTGTTAAAATTAGTACATATTCCCCCTCATTATCTGCTTCTATTTGTTCTACTGCATCTTCTATATCATCTGCATCATATACTTCTACTTCTATAAAGTTTTCATCACAATATTTTATAATATATTGTTTAATCTCTTCAAATTTCTCATTATCAATATATAGACATACATTATATATTGGATAATAATATACATTTGGAATTTTCTCCTTTAGTAATCTTGAGTATTCTGATTTATCTTGTAAAATAATGATTTTTTTATTTGTGTCATTTTCGGTTTTACTTCCAGTTGAATTTGTAATATTTTTTAATTCTTCTGTATCTAAATTTCTTAATACTTCAAGATGAATCTGTATTTTTAATTCTTTTAATACTTCTTTTATTATTTTTATAATTACAAAATTTGTCCCCAACATTGTTTCATTTACACATATATCTAAGTTTGTATTACTACAAATTGCCTTAATTGCTAAAATATATGTTATATATGGATTTCCATTATGTGTTATGATAAGATTTTTATCCACAAATTTTCCTATATTTTTCTCTTTCATCTTATTAGATATTTGTATTAATTTTTGAATATTAATTTTCATTTTATAATGTTTTCTGTCAATTTCATTTGCTTTATTTATGTTCTTCTCTTGTTCTTTTATATTTTTTATGATTTTATTTATCAAATTATCTTTATTCATGATTGTTTTACCATTCCTCCCTAACCTGTATATTATACATTTTTTTCTTGCATTTTTCAATTGTCAAAATATCAAAATTTGGGAAGGATGCTACTATGGTAGAATCCTTCCCAAATTTTTGATTAAATGTTATGGCTTATATTTACTATAAATTAAAAAATTAACCTTTTAAATTTTCCATTTTTTTATTCTTTCTATCGCTTTTACAGTATTTTCTCTTGTTCCAAAAGCTGTTAATCTAAAATATCCTTCCCCATGAGGTCCAAATCCACTTCCTGGTGTTCCTACTATATTTACTTCTTCTAATAATTTATCAAAAAACTCCCATGATGTCATACCATCTGGTACTTTTAACCATATATATGGTGAATTTACAGCTCCATAAACTGTGAATCCTGATTCTTCTAATCCGTTTTTTATAATTTTAGCATTTTCTTTATAATAATTTATATTTTCTTGTATTTGCTTTTTTCCTTCTTCTGTATATGTTGCCTCTGCTCCTCTTTGTACAATATATGATACTCCATTAAATTTTGTACAAGTTCTTCTATTCCATAATTTATTTATCTCTACTGTTTCACCTGTTTTAGTATATCCTTTTAAATTTTTTGGAACTACAACATATGCACATCTTACACCTGTAAATCCTGCTGTTTTTGAATAGCTTTTAAATTCTATCGCTACATCTTTTGCACATTCCACTTCATAGATACTATGTGGGACATTTTCCTCTTCAATAAATGCTTCATACGCAGAATCATATAATATAATACTGTTGTTTTCTTTTGCATAATCTACCCAAACTTTTAAATCTTCTTTTGTTAATACTGTTCCTGTTGGATTGTTTGGAAAACATAGATATATCATATCAACTTTTTCTTTGGGTAATTCTGGTTTAAAGTCATTTTCAGCTGTTACTGGTAAATATACAATATTTTCATATGTACCTTTTTCTTTATTGTATTTTCCACTTCTTCCTGACATAACATTTGTATCTAAATATACTGGATATACTGGGTCTGTAATTGCTACTTTATTATCCTCTGCAAATATGTCTACTATATTTCCACAATCACATTTTGCTCCATCTGATACAAAAATTTCATCTGGTGATATATCAACTCCTCTTGCTTTATAATCATTTTCTACAATTGCTTTTCTTAAAAATTCATATCCTTGTTCTGGTCCATATCCTTTAAATCCTTCTTCAGTTCCTATTTCGTCAACTGCTTTGTGCATTGCTTTTATACATGCTGGAACTATTGGTTTTGTTACATCTCCTATTCCTAATTTTATAACTTCCTTTTCTGGATGATTTTTGGTATATTCTGCTACCTTTTTTGCTATTGTTGAAAATAAATAGCTATCTTGCATATTTAAAAAGTTTTCATTTATATAACTCATTAATATCATTCCTCTCTTTTTTATTTATAATTATTGGTTATAGTTAGTCAACTACATATTACTTTAAATCTTCTATCAATTCTCCTTCAAAAACTGTCACTGCTGGTCCTGTCATATATATATGATTATCATTTTTATTCCATTCTATTTCTAATTTTCCACCTAATAATTCTACATTTACGTTTCTTTCGGTCAAATTATTTAATACACATGCTACAACTGATGCACATGCACCTGTTCCACAGGCTAGTGTTTCTCCTGCTCCTCTTTCCCATACTCTCATTTTTATATTGTTCTTATCCACAATTTCAATAAATTCTACATTTGTTTTATTTGGAAAAGCTTTATCAACTTCTAATACTTTTCCATATTTTTCTACATCAAATTCTTTTGTATTTTCTACTATTGTAATTGCATGTGGATTTCCCATTGATACACATGTAAATACAAATTCTTTATCTTCTGCTTTTAACTTTAGATTTTTTACTGGCTTTTCTTCTGAAATTACTGGTATTTCATTAGGTTCTAATATTGGTTCTCCCATATCTACTTTTACAGTTTCTACTTTTCCTTCTTTTACATTTAATTGTAAGGTCTTTATTCCTGCTAGAGTTTCTATGGTAATTTCTGTTTTTTGTGTAAGGCCTTTGTCATATACAAATTTTCCTACACATCTGATTCCATTTCCACACATTTCTGCTTCACTTCCGTCTGAGTTAAACATTCTCATTTTGAAGTCTGCTTTTTCACTTTTACATATTAGGATTAGTCCATCTGATCCTATTCCAAAATTTCTGTTACTGACAAATTGAGCTAGGGTTGATTCATTTTCTATATGTTGGTGGATTGCATCCATATAGACATAATCATTCCCTAGCCCATGCATTTTTGTAAATTTTATCATTTTCTTTCACCTCTTTTAGGTATTAATAACCAATGAAATATATTTATATCTCATTGGTTGTTATTTTATCATATGAGGAAATTTTTGTAAAGTTTTTAATCTTATTTATATCAATTGTTATTCTTTACTTTTTTGATTATACATGTTTCTGTCCTTTTTTGTTACTACATATACTGCTATATTTTCTTTTTTATAAATCTGTTAAAGTTATTTTTTCTATTTCTTTCTCCTGTTTCATACAACCAGTACAGTGTTCTATCTAATGCAGAACCTGTTAATACTGAACTTGTCATATTGTAATCTATTATAAAATGTAACACAAACTATAAATTTATTTTTTACAGCATATTATCTATTCGACTAAGTAGGATTTACTATATATTGATATATTATCTCTCCATCATCACTAAAACATATCACAATTGTAATGTTTGATATAATTATTCTTTTAACTCTACTTATTCTTTTATTAAAAAATACACTATTTTTATCATCACTTATACAAGTTGGTTTCTCTATTTCTCCATTGTACATTCTTCCTAATGTATATATTTTTCCTTCACTATCCATCACTATCTCACTATATACACCTACTATATTTTTACCTTTTAAATCATTATCTAAATTACTTATACATATTGGTACATTTATATATTCTTCTGTTATCTCCTCTCCTAATATTCCATATTCATTACTTCCCCATGTATACAACTTTCCTTCACTATCTTTTGCTATTAATGTACTGCCATACTTATATATCTCTACTATATCTTTATCTTTTAAATCATTATTTAAGTCACTTATACATACTGGTACATTTCTATATTTATCAAAACCTACTTCTGTTGTCCCATCTCCTAGTTCTCCATATTCATTCTTTCCCCATGTATATAACTTTCCTTCACTATCTTTTACTATTACTGTACTATAATCATTATATACCTCTACTATATTTTTACCTTTTAAATCATTATCTAAATCACTTATACATACTGGTATATATCTATATCTTTCTGTTGACCCATCTCCTAATTGTCCATTATTGTTCTTTCCCCATGTATATAGCTTTCCTTCACTATCTTTTGCTATTATTGTGTAACTATCCTCGTTATTATATACATCTACTATATTTTTATTTTTTAAATCATTATCCAAATTACTTATGCATACTGGTACATTTCTATATTTATCATAACCTACTTCTGTTGTTCCATCTCCTAAGACTCCATATTCGTTGTTTCCCCATGTATATAGCTTTCCTTCACTATCTTTCGCTATTACTCTATCATAACACATATATATATCTACTATACTTTTACCTTTTAAATCATTATCTAAATCACTTATACATACTGGTACATTTCTATACTTATCATAATCTACTTCTGTTATTCCATCTCCTAATACTCCATCTTCATTGTTTCCCCATGTATATAGTTTTCCTTCATTATCTTTTGCTATTACTGTGTAACCATCTATATATACATCTACTATATTTTTCCCCTTTAAATCATTATCTAAATCACTTATACATACTGGTACATTTCTATACTTATCATAACTTACTTCTGTTATCCCATCTCCTAAGACTCCGCCATCATTTTCTCCCCATGTATATAATTTTCCTTTATCATCTTTTGCTATTATTATCCCATTATATTTATATATATTTACTATATTTTTACCTTTTAAATCATTATCTAAATCACTTATACATACTGGTATATACCTATACCTTTCCGTTGAGCCATCTCCTAAGACTCCATCATCATTTTCTCCCCATGTATATAGTTTTCCTTCATTATCTATAAAACAATACCCCTCAATAGCTTTTTTTACTCCATTCTCTGTTATAATATTTCTATTTTCTGTATTTAGTATTGAATATTCTCCCGTATCAATATTAGTATCAATATAAACAACATCTCCTCCTGCTGTTGATGCAATATTTATATCTAACATATCTATTATTTTACTTTTTTCTTCTGGATTTAAATCTGTTATCTGGTTTATTTCTCCTTTTTGATTTACTTTATATCTATGTTTTGTATTTTTAAATAATACTATTAAGTCATCACCACTTGAAGTTACTTGTACCTCATATTGATTTTTTTCTAATTCTTTTTGCATTTCATCTGATTTAACATTTTTTGTATAATCATTTGCTTTACATGCCATATATGCTAAACTTATTGCTTCCTCTTCTTCTGCTATTGTTGTTTGCTCTTTAGCATCATTGGATTTTGTTAATGTTCCGTTATCTCCTGTTAATGTCGCTATTGTTACTCCTGCCAAAATCAAAAGTACAATTATAGTAATCACTAACGCTATTAAAGTTATACCATTATTAGCCTTTTTTATTTTTCTTTTTAAATTAAATCTTATCATATACATTATTCTCCCTTTCTTTTGTTTTTCTCATTTATTTTTTATCTTTTACTTTTTTTATCCCTGTATTTATCATTATTTATATATTTATATATTTATATTTTTATATTTTATTAAACTACTATTTGTTTACTATTCTAAACTTATGTCAAATATTTTTCTACTCTTGCAAATAGTATTTACCTTTTTATTCTAATAATGATATTCTCTTTTCAATGTTCTTTTCTATTTGCAAAAACAGATTAATTTAATTTTATATGTTTTGTTGAATTAAGTAAATATATTATAGTATGCTATTTCCGATATCCTTAATTGAGATACTCTAAGAAAAATAATAAAAAAATAAAACCACTAAAAACTCCATATTTTTCTAGTAATTTTAGATTCTTTACTTATTAATTTTTAATAGAATTATTCGAGAAAATTTGTGCTTAAATTTTTTATTTTTTGTTGACTTTAATATATTTTATTGATAAAATCTGAGTAGAAAAAAATTTCTTAGAGTATCTCACTCTAAGAAATTTTCTCATTTTTTCTAATATTTTTAACATACTTTACCATGCTTAAATTTTATTAATTACAATTCACCATCTCTAAATTTTAACATTCTTTTATTTCTTCATAAAATCTTAACTTTTTTATTATTGTAAAAACACATTTATTGATATATAATAGAAAAAAATTATAGAGGTGTTTATGAAATTATTTAGAAAACTTTTATTAATTATTTTTGTATTAATTTTAATAGCAATTATCATTTTAGGAACTATCGGATTTGTTACATATTCAAAAGCTTTAGATGAAGAACCTCTTTTAACTAGAACAGCTAAAGTAACAGATGATGAGCATTATGTCCCATTTAATGACTTGCCTAAAGATTATATTAATGCAGTTATTTCTGTTGAAGATAGAAGATATTATGACCACGGTCCTGTTGATTTTATTGGAATTGCAAGAGCTCTTTGGACTAATTTTAGAACTGGTGAACTTAGAGAAGGTGGTAGTACAATAACTCAACAAGTTGCTAAAAATTTAGTATTTTCTCAAGAAGAAACTTTGACTAGAAAATTGGGTGAATTATTTGCTGCATTTGATATAGAAAAAAATTTTTCAAAGGATGAAATTTTTGCGTTATATGTAAATAGTGCTTATTTTGGAGATGGATATTATGGGATTTATGATGCAAGTATGGGATATTATGGCAAAGAACCCAAAGATTTAAATTTAGATGAAGCTTCAATGCTAGCTGGAATTCCTAATGCACCTTCTGTATATGCTCCAACCATAAATCCAGATTTAGCCAAAGAGCGACAAGCTCATGTTTTAAAAACCATGGTAGAAAATGAATACATTACACAAGACCAAGCTAACGAAATCATAAATAGCAAATGATAGTGTCAAATCAAAGATTAGCACTATCATTTATTTTTATATTACTCTTTTATTTTTCCTCCGCCTAAAACGATTCCTTCTTCATCATAAAATACAACAGACTGCCCTGGTGTTATTGCTCTTTGTGGTTCCTGAAATATAACTTTTATTTTATTATTTTTGCTAATTACTTTTGCCCTTGCCTCTTTTGCTCTATATCTAATTTTTGCAAAACATTCTATCCCTTCTTCTAATCTATTTTCTACATCAATAATCCAATTTAAGTTAATAGCTTCTAATTCATTATTATATAATTCTTTTTCTGTCCCAACAATTACTTGATTTTTATCAATGTCTAATTTTATTACATATAAAGGCTCTTTATATGATATTCCTAAACCTTTTCTTTGACCTATTGTATAATTAATTAATCCATTATGCATTCCTAAAACTTCACTTGTTGTTAAAATGATTTTTCCTTTTTGAGGTTGCTTTTTCATATTTTCTTTTAAAAATTTTTGATAATCATCATCTTTTATAAAACATATTTCTTGACTATCTTTTTTATTTGCAATTTCTAAGCCATATTCTTCTGCTAACAACCTTGTATTTTCCTTGCTTATATTGTCTTGTAAAGGAAATATTATGTATTCAATTTTTTCTCTAGGAATAGTATATAAAAAATATGTCTGGTCTTTTTTCTCTTCATTAGATTTTCTTAAAACATATTGTTGATATTTTTCAGAATATTCTTTTTTGGCATAATGTCCTGTTGCTATATATTTGCATCCTAATCCTTTTGCTTTTTCATAGAAAACTCCAAATTTTAAATATTTGTTACATTCTACACAAGGATTTGGTGTTTTTGCATTTTCATATTCTTTTATAAATTTATCTATTACTTGACATCTAAATTCATTTCTGCAATCAAATACATAATGCTCTATACCTAATTTTTTACATACATTTTTTGCATCATTTATTGATTGTTCATTTGGTTCATCTAATAGATTCATTGTACATCCGATTACTTCATATCCTGCTTTTTGTAATAAAATGGCAGATACAGAGCTATCTACTCCTCCACTCATCCCTAATAATACCTTTTCTTTCATAAAATTTATATCCTCTCTTATTTTATAGTAAGTAACTAACTTATACTTAAAATTCAAATTTCATGTAAATAAAATTTTTGTACAATCATTTTAATTATAGGAAATAGTTTATATTTTTATTACCAATTTAATCTATTTTATATTTTTCTTTAATTTCTTCTAAAGCTTTTGATAATTGATCTGGGCATGATGTTCCTTTTGTACCACATGGAATTCCTTTTAATCTTCTTATTGCTTCATTTATATTCATACCTTCTATTAACCTTGAAACTCCTACAGTATTGCCTGCACATCCTCCAATAATTGTCAATTTTTTTATAATATTTCCATCTAATTCAATTATCATCTCTCGTGAACAAACTCCACTTGGTTTATATCTATACTCCATTTTTTCCTCCTTCAAAATTTTTCAAAAAGAAAATCCAGTTCAATGAACTGGACTTTCTTTTTTTGAAAAGTTAATTTAATTAATACATAATATCAGTTATTTTATCTTTTACCCTTTCATCAATCCATTCATCAATATAAATTTCGTTCAACCCACCATATTCTTTATCTTGCTTCAAAAGTTCTCCATTTTTTATATTTAATTTAATTACATGTATTGACCACTTTCGTACTATAGGAATAACTAATATAAGTTCTTCTATTGGTTGCTCTATTTGTTGCTCATCTGGTTCTATTTCTTTATATTCTCCTTCTTTCAAATAAAATACTTTAGCATTATCATTATATCTTTTTACTATTACATTTGTTCCTTCTAGATAAACTTCTATTCCTCCCTCAGAATAACTATTATATCTTTTACTTTTAGCCTTTAACAGTTTTTCTTCTTGGCTAATAGAATTTTCTTCTATATTGGTAGTTTCAAAGACCTCATCAGCTACATTATTTTCTTTTCTTTTTAAAACAAATTCAACTGGTTTATATAGAATATATTCTAATCCAAAAGCATCTGCCTTATTTGCCAATATTGTATCTGCTGTCAAAATTGTTGGTCTCTTGGTTACTTCTGTCATCAATAAATATTGGATTATTACATCATCTGGATACATATCTTTTTCATATCCTGCAAATGGAATTAAATGATATTTTTCTTTATCTATTAAAAATAAATTAGTATACCATCTGATTCTTTCTGCCATTTTCCTAGCATATGAATCTTCTTGATTTACATCTTTTTTCTTGTCCATCTCATTTAGGATTGCCAATAATATGATTACATTATCTGCATTTTCCATCAATTCAATTGTTTTGCTTTGTCCAAAAATACATGTATCAATTATCAAGTTGTTCAAATCTACATTTTGTGATGTAATAAATTCAAATCTTTCTTCTGAACACATCGAATCTCTTTCTTGTAGGATACTTTCGTATTTTTCTGCTACTTCGCCTTCAAAACCTAATTTTCTAAAATATTCTTTTGATGGTTTATACGGAAATCCTATTACTTTCTTCCGTATTTCTTGTGATGTTTTTCCTTCTTTTATTAACTTTTCTACTAGTTCTTTTTTCATTAAATAAGACCCCCTTTTCTTTAATAAAAACTTTTTTATTAAACCTCATTTACATTTGCTAGTTTACATTTTACCACATTTAATCCAGATATTCAAGTAATTTTATTCGTCCCTTTACTATTCAACATCTAATTTTATATGTACATCTTTTAATTGTTGTTCAGAAACTATTGAAGGTGCTCTCATTAATAAATCTCTTGCTTTTTTATTTTTTGGAAATGCTATAACCTCTCTAATATTTTGAGAATCAGCAATTAACATTATCATTCTATCGATTCCAGGTGCTGCCCCAGCATGTGGAGGTGTTCCATATTGGAAAGCATTATATAACGCACCAAATCTATTTTTTACATCTTCTTCACTATATCCTGCTATTTCAAAAGCTTTTACCATTATTTCTGGGTTGTGATTTCTAACTGCTCCTGATGCCATTTCATATCCATTACATACTAAATCATATTGATATGCTAAAATATCTAGTGGGTCTTTGTTTTGCAAAGCTTCCAATC
Organism: uncultured Clostridium sp.; assembly: GCA_930982035.1. Classification (GTDB taxonomy): domain Bacteria; phylum Bacillota; class Clostridia; order TANB77; family CAG-508; genus CAG-269. Next base: position 5,502 of record CAKNJL010000016.1, on the reverse strand, counting down.
CCCCTTGTGGCATTGAAAATGGGTTATGGCTAAAATCAATTGTACCTTCATCAGATAATTCATACATTGGAAAGTCTACAATAAAACAGAATTTATATACGCCTTTCTCTATTAAATCTAGTCTTTTTCCTAATTCTATCCTTACTAATCCTGCTATTTTTTGAGCTTTTTCAAATTCATCAGCAATAAAGAAAATACTTGAATTTTTTTCTAATCCATATTCTTTTTCCAATTTTTCTTTTATTTCATCTGTTATGAATTTTGCAATTCCTCCTTGTATATTTCCTTCACTATCTAACTTTGTCCATGCTAATCCTTTTGCCCCTACTTCTTCTGTTAGTGCAAATTCTCCCATTTTATCAAAGAATTTTCTTCCTTGTTCTGCTCCATTTTGTACAATAATTGCTTTAATAGTTTTGTCTTTAAAAGCATTGAAATCTGAATTTTCAAATAATTTTGTTACATCTTGTATAATTAATGGATTTCTTAAATCTGGTTTATCAATTCCATACTTCTCCATTGCTTCTTTATATGGTATACGTAAAAATGGACCTTTATCTACTTTCCAATTTGTAAATTTTTCAAAAGTAAGTGGTACCACATCTTCTATTACTTTAAATACGTCTTCCTGTGTTGCAAAACTCATTTCAAAATCCAATTGATAAAATTCACCTGGTGCTCTATCCGCTCTTGGATCTTCATCTCTAAAACATGGTGCAATTTGATAATATTTATTAAATCCTCCAACCATTAATAATTGTTTAAATTGTTGTGGTGCTTGTGGAAGAGCATAAAATTCTCCTGGATTTAATCTACTTGGTACTAAATAATCTCTTGCTCCTTCTGGTGATGAATTAGCCAAAATTGGAGTTTGTATTTCTGTAAATCCAAGTTCATCCATTCTATCTCTTATTGTTTTTAATACTTTAGAACGCAATAAGATATTATTATGCAATTTTTCATTTCTTAAATCTAAAAATCTATATTCTAATCTTAAATCTTCTCTTACTTCTTGGTCTGTATTAATTTCGAAAGGAAGTACATTTTTACATTTTCCTAATACTTCTATTTTCTTTGCTATAACTTCTATATCCCCTGTTTTCATATGTGGATTTTTGCTTGCTCTTTCCACAACTTCTCCCTCTATGTGGATACAGCTTTCTGTATTTAATTCTTTTACAACTTTTTGTAATTCTTCATCATTTACTATAATTTGTGTAATTCCAAATTCATCTCTTAAATCTATAAATGTCATTCCGCCTAAATCTCTTATTTTTTGAATCCAACCAGCAAGTTCTACACTTTCTTTTACATTTTCTATTGTTAATTCTCCACATGTTTTTGTTCTATACATTTTTATAATCATTCCCTTCTAAGGCATAAATCTAGTTGAAAAAGAATTAGGTTTTTCAACTTTATTTCCTTGTTTGTTTTTCATATATTATCATATTTAAAGCAATTTTTCAAGATGTTGATTTTATAGACCTTTGATTTATAATAAAATGGAAGTTTATAGACCTGTCCCTTTTGACCATTTTTTGTCCATTTTGACACGTCCCCAAAAGGTTAAAGGCTGACAGTACGTCAGCCTTTATTAGAGGTTTGTTTGCTAACTATTTCCACAATATTGCTAATTGCTAAAATATGACTTCGCATGATCTCTATCATATTAGCATATTGTGGATAATGAAGCATGCCATATTGACACATTGGTATAATAAAATTTTTATTTTCTTTTATATATTCCTCCATATCTTCAGGGCTCGCTCCAGCTAAAAAAGTGCATGTATGCACTCTATTTGACAGTTTTTCTAAGAGTGCCTTTGGATTTTTCTTTATATCATCATAGTATACATCCTGAGGCTTATTCTTGTCGGCTACTAACCTTACAACACTTATTACCTCTTCAGAAATAGAAAGACTTCTAAATAGCTTTTCAGCTGTTTCTATAGTATTTCCATTCTTTTGTGGCACTTCATGCAACAACGCAGATGCATATGTTACATCATCATCTACCTCTAATGCCATCAAATATGAACATACCCTAAGAGGATGAATAATGAATGGGTCTCCACTAGTTCTCTTTTGCCCAAAGTGTGACATATATGCTATAGAAAGAGCTTTATATGTATTTGGCATATCTGTCCTAGTTGCTCCTTCTATAAAGTTGATTGTTTTCATATATCCACCTTTTTCATCTGTAATTACCTCTTGCATACCCAAAATTGATGCAAGTGATTCACAGATAGATGCAATAAGATTTTTCTCTATTGCAATTATATTTGAAAACTCTGGATATCTTAACTCACATTCAACACATAATGTATATATGTATTTAATAGTTTCCAAGATATATTCTTTCATCTTTTCTTCTTTAAATACCTGCATTGTGCTACAATTGTGAGCCCGATCGACAATCTTTATAAGTGAAGCTCTCCAATCTTTGGCTATTTCACCAAAATATTTTTCTGGGTCGTAAATTTTACTCCATAGACGCTTTTTCTTTTTTGGAAGTTTTGTAAGTAGTCTATCTACTACTAATACTTCTTGATCTAAAAAATAGACCTTAACTAGTTCCTGCCCTTCATTCGGTAAATCTAAATCTTCTATTACATCATGTAACAGCGCTGCCGCATATAGAATATCGCACTGAATTCTTGCCCACTTCATAGACTTATCTGGATACCATTCATGTAGAGCTTTTTCTACATTCAATAATATCAAATTCTTACACACCATTAGTGGGTGTATAATATATGGTTCCCCACTATATCTGGTCTGTCCTTCATGATATTTTCTTGCCAAGGCTAATGCCTTTAAAGTATTCCGCAACTTATATTTTGTTGCATATCCTTTTATATAATTGTACTCCTTTAACCATTCTGTCATACTTCTAACCTCCCTTTAAATGAAATAAGAATCTTTATTCTCAATGTTTCAGCATTATTATACCTTTTTATTGTGTTTATGTCAACTTTTTTTTAGAAGTGGAACGTTATTTCCCACGTCCCTAACGTTCCACTTCTAAAATCACAAAAATATTATCTTGACTTCTTAATATTTTTATATTATCATAGTTCTAGTAATTTTAAGGAGGAATTTTTTATGTCTGATATAATGTCATATTTATTTGAAACAAAAGCTGTAAAATTTTGCGAAGAAAACAAACCATTTTGGTATACATCTGGTAAAATCGGTCCATATTTTATAAATACACATTTTGTATATGGAAGCGAAAAAGATGCTACTGAATTATTATCATTTATTGATGAATGTTTGGCTGATAAAAAAACTTTACCAGAAAAGGTATTTAAAAAAGTATTAAAACAATATGAAGAAAATGAAATTTATCACAATGTTATAGATGCTATGAAAAATTATATTGAAAAAAATATAGATGTTTCAGAAATTGATTATATTTCTGGGGGTGAAAGAAGAGATTGGTTCTTTTCAAATATACTTGCATATCTTTTAGATAAACCTCATATTTCAATTTATAAAGATTTATCATCTGTTATAAGTGATAGTAAATTTGAAAATTCAGAAACAGTTAATAATATTGATAATAAAAAGGTTTTACATGTTGCTGATTTAGTAACTGTTGCTTCTAGTTATATTAGAGCTTGGATACCTGCTATTAAGAATATTGGTGGTCAAATGTGTTGGTCTTGTGTAGTTGTTGACCGTATGCAAGGGGGAAAAGAAAAAATAGAGGCTCAAGGAGTTAAAGCTTTTTCTTTAGTTAATGTTGATAATACTTTGTTTGAAACAGCATATAAAAATGGTATAATTAATGAAAATCAATTAACTATGTTAAAGAAATTTTTTGAGAATCCTGATGAAACAATGAAACAATTTTTGATTGATCATCCTGAATTTTTGGAAAATTCTTTAAAGGCTGATGAAAAAACTGCCAAAAGAGCTAAACTATTAGTTGATGGCAATTTATATGGATTAAATTAAATAATTGACACATTCTTTATTTAACAAAAACAGGAATAAATCGGAAAGCCAAAGATGAAGATAAAATTAGCACAAATTTTATCTTTCATCTTTGGCTTTCCGTAAATTTGTTCTGTGCCAATTTTGCAAATCTTAGAATTCTTGACTCTAATATTTCAAACTTATTTTTCTTTATTGCCAATATAGAACCGGATATCCGTTATTCATATTTGTTTCTATTTTCCATATGTTAGTTTCATTTCCGCTATTTAATTCTTCTAAAAATTTGCTTTCTTTCATCTGTTCACTTGTCTTTTCTTCTCCTACTATACATAGTACATTTTCTTCATTTGACATTTGAACAGTATTTTCTAAATAATAACAATTTTCCTCTCCTTTACTTTCAAATATTAAACCAACGATACTTCCTATTCTATTATTTATGCCTTTTTTACTTATTATATTGCCAACTGAATATGCATTTTTTATACTTCCTAAATTTTTTCCTGAAATTCCTCCTATAATATTGCACGTATTGATATTCTCTTCATAAGAAATATTTCCCGTAATTTCTCCTATGTTATATACATTTATTAACTGCCCATTAGTTTCATTTACTCCCACTATCCCCCCTATTCGAATTTCAATTAAAGGATTATCATTCTTATCATATATTGCATTTATATCTGCCAAATTATATGACTGTTTTATTCCTCCTGCATTTGATCCTACTATCCCTCCTATATTTATAGCATAATTTGATGTGTTTCCTATAACAATTCCAGTTGTATAGCAATTATCAATATTTCCATGATTTTCTCCTATTAACATTGCTATACTTCCATACTTATCAGCATTACTATTTATAGTTATACTTGCATCCTCCAATCCCAAATTTTTTATATCCCCATAATTATATGAAAACATCGCTATTCCATAATATTGATTTGTTATATTTATATCTTCTGCTATTTTTAAATTATATATTACATTGTAATTCCCATCAAAAGTCCCACTAAATAAATTCTCCTTTTCTCCACCATATTTATCTTGTTCAACTTTTCCAATAGGTATAAAACCATTTTCATTTATACTTTCTTTTAAACTACCATTATATCCATATTTTTCATAGTCAGTCCTAAAAGGATCCACATATGATTTACTAGAATTAAAATCTAAACTTAATTCTAATTTTACTGTTTTTCCTTCATAATTATTTCCGTTAGTTACATCATAAGCCAAAAATATTAAATCCTCTATACTATTTATTAAATATGTATTTTCAGCATTTTCCTCCATTTCTAGAACTCCTGGATTTTGGTCTGTTACTTTTTCTACCTTTATTCCATTTAAAGATTCATTCATCAAATCTTCTATTTCTGCCAAATCTGATTTTTCATCTTTTTCTGCTTGCTCTGTTTTCTCTTTTGCTTCTGTTGCTTTAGTCAAAATCCCGGTTATCTCCCGTTAATGTTGCAATTGTTACTCCTGCTAAAATCAACAATACAATAATGTTTAGTATGTTATTGAGGGTTAGGCTGTAAAAAATCAGACTGAAAT
>CAKNJL010000015.1 GCA_930982035.1 uncultured Clostridium sp. | reverse complement strand
AAATGGATTTATATGATTTTTATATTATAGGAGATGTTTATAGAGAAGAGTTTAGGAATGAATAAAATAATTTATAATCATAAAATGATTAAAGTAATAAATACTAATTTTTTTAATAAAGTTGTTATTTAAATTACATATTTTTACAAATACACTTGATATTTACATAATGCTATGATATAATATGAAACATAATCAAGCTTAAAGACCTGATTACATTGTAAAATAAAGCAGTTAAAAAACAAGTATGAATAAAATTATTCATACACAATCATGAAAGGAGATTAACTATGAATAGCAACAACCTTAATCAAGAAAACCAGATGTTAACAGAAAATCGGAGTGGAATAATAACACATCCAAGAGAAATAATGGACTTAAGAGAATTGTTTGTCATTTTAACCTACAGTTGCAATGGAAATTGCGAGTATTGCATCGAAAGAAATGTTCATCAAAAAGGAATGATTAGTGATGAAAATTTCGAAAAAGCAATAGCTTTTGCCAAAGAAAAAGGCTTAACAACCATTTTTTTACACGGTGGCGAACCGTCTATGCATCCTAATATTGTTAGCTATGCTAAAAAAGCTAAAGATGCAGGATTTTTGGTAAAGATGTTTACAAATGGTATTGCCATTGATAGAATTAGGCAACTGGATGGTATCCTTGATGAGATTATCTTCTCGTATAGAGGCAAATACTCATTGCATAATCAAGAAGGATGGAAGACACCTTTGTCTCTGCAGGTACTTGTGACTCAGGATGAGTTTCCAACATTAGAAGATTTGAGAGCATTTATTGTTGAAAAAAGTGCTACGGGTATGAAACTTAGAATTCATACTTTAAATCCGGTAAATCAGTATTCGTATGACCATCAGTATGTTTCCTATCTTGAGGATATGTTTATGGAACTTCCTGATGATGAGATTTTTTGCGCAAGTAATAAAGTTATGTTAGCATATGAAGGTGTTGGAATTCGCTTGACGAATAAATCCTTAAATCCTTCTCATCTTAAATATAGTATGACTCCATCTGGTGAAATTCAGACTAATTTTAAGAGACACTTTGAGGAAATTGTAAAGAATGACACAATGGAAACGCTGTTACAAAAATCTCATGAAAAGTTAATGAGGTTGAGAGAAGACAAAAGTCTTGTTACTCTTGACAAAGTGTTAGGTTTTTACTAATGACTTAACGCTTATTTGAAATAATGAAAGGATGATATAACAAAAATGAGAAAGAAGTATACAAGTAAAACATACTTGCGAGGGGTTTCTGATTGGGATTTTGTTATTCAAAAGCGAAAATCAGAAAATTATTATGTAAGCATAAAAAAGGTAAATGAAATTGATAAACCTTTTATTGTTGATATGTCAGGACAGAGTATTGTATATATTGATAATGGTTACTATATAGTAGAATTTACACCATTAGAACAATTTTACAATGTAAGGGTATTTCTAAATAAGAACGCAGATGTAATAGGATATTATTTTGATATAAGTCGTGGGAATGGCGTAGAAGAAAATATACCCTATTATGATGATCTGTATTTGGATATTATTTATTGTCCGGCAGATAATAATTTTACAGTAGTAGATGACGAAGATGAATTATTAGATGCATTGAGTGCTGGAAAAATAACAAAGGAAGAATTTGATTTAGCAGAAGATGTGTGTTCAAAATTACTTGAAGAAATTCAGACAAATAGAAACATATTTATTAATATGGATAAAAAGGAATTGATTCAGAGATATTTTAGATAAAATAATCTTACAAGAACACAATTCTCCTTACGAACTAGCTTTAAAAAATCATAGTGAATACTGTGATAAGACTATTGGTAATATATACCAATAGTCTTTTTATGTATTTAATGAACTAATTATAAATATTAATTTCATATCATTGACTTTTTAATGCTTTTTTTGTATTATTTTAGAAAATAGAAATAAAATATTCCTATAAAAAATGTGGAGGAAAACTTTATGATTGATTTACATATACATACAGTGTATTCAGATGGAGACAAAACTGTAGAAGAAATATTAAAAATGTGTGAAGAAAAAAATATAGAATGTATATCAATAACAGACCATGATACATGTAAACAATATCAAGATGAAATACTAAAAAACAATACAATATTTAGTGGTAGAATTATAAAAGGCTCAGAATTACATGCAATGTTTCAAAATGAAAATATTGAAATATTAGCTTACAATATTAATCCAGGTATAATCGATAAATGGTGTGAAAAATATTATTCTAATGAAATACTAAAGGAACAGCAAGGTATATTATATCAAAGATTATTAGATATATGTCAGAAACATGGACTTATATATGATGAGAATAAAATAAAAAAACCAAAAAAAGTATATAAATATGTGGAGAATCCAATTTATGAAGAGTTACTTAGGCACCATGAAAATCATAGAATATTAGGAGAATTTGCAAAATCATTTAATATATTTTTTAGAAATGGACTAGCAAATCCAGAAAGCAGTTATTTCATGAATTATGCAGAATTTAGACCACAATATAAAGAAGTGATTAATATTGTTCATAAGGCAGGAGGAAAAGCATTTTTAGCACATCCATTTGAATATAGATTTAGAGATATTATTAAATTTATAGATGATTTAAGAAAAGAAGCTGAATTGGATGGAATAGAATGTTATCACCCGTCATCTGAAAAAGATAATAGGAAAGATATTTTAGTAGAATATGCAAGGAAGAACGGATTGTTTATTAGTGGAGGAAGTGATTATCACGGAAGAATTAAACCGGATATAGAGATAGGAATAGGTAGAGGAAATCTAAATATAACAAAAGAAGCAATAGAAGCATGGGTATAAAATATAAATATTTTTTCATATATTGAAAATTTTATTAAATAATCAAAAAAAGAGAAAAATTATGTTGACAACACACAGAGATTCATATATAATAGGGGCATAAAGTAGAGAAAATAAAAAATTCCCTACAGATTTCTTATATAAAAAATTTGTTAGCAAAAAGTTGCAAAGTACAATGTTTATCAAATATTGTATAGTGTGGTTATGCAATAAAAGTGTTAGCAAAAAGTCTACTAATACAGTATTAAAAAATAGTGTATTAGACATTTATGTAAGAAAAGCGTGATACAAAAATTAACCAATATAAAATACGGAGTTTAGCAAAAAAGTGCTGAACTCTTTTTTGATTGGTTGTAACAGATAAAGAATGATCTATATCTGTTTTTTGAAGTAATAAATTATATGTTTTGACATATACATTTAAAAAGAAAGAGGTGGACATGAATGTAGTAAGAAGTTATTCAAACGAAGGAAAAACATTGCAAGAACTAATGGAAATATTACTTCCAATATATTTACAAGAAAAGACTTGCAATAAAGGGGAAGAAGAGTTAGAATTCAAAACACAAAATCCTAAATAACTTGTTTTCGTATATAGACATAGTAATAATGATGTACTATGAGGAAGGAGAAAATTTAGCAATATGGAAACAAGTATAATTGAAAGTAAAACTTACAAAGTGCGGAATGTACTTAAGATTATCAAGAGATGATGATTCAAAAACTGAATCAGAAAGTATAAAAAATCAAAAGATTTTCTTGAGCGAATATATTTCAAAACATTCTAACTGGTTTTTAGTAGATATATATACAGATGATGGATATACGGGTACAAATTTTAATAGACCAGATTTTATAAGATTAATAAACGATGTAAATGCAGGGAAAATAGATTTAGTGATAACAAAAGATTTATCACGTTTGGGGAGAGATTATATACAGGTTGGATATTATACAGAAAACTATTTCCCTGCAAGAAATATTAGGTATATTGCGGTAAATGATGGAGTAGATACATTTTCAAAAACAAATAATAACGATATTGGACCATTTTTAGCAGTAGTAAATGATATGTATGCAAAAGATATTTCTAAGAAAGTAAGAACTGTAAAAAGAACAAAAGCAGAAAAGGGAGAATTTATTGGAGCATTTGCACCATATGGATATAAAAAGCATCCAAATGATATTACTAAACTAATTGTAGATCAGGAGCCAGCAGAGGTAGTTAAATATATATTTAATGAATATATAAATGGAAAGGGCTTAGCATATATAGCACATAGATTAAATGAAAGAAAAATAGATTGCCCATCTGTATATAAACAAAAAAATTCAAGATATCATTGCAAAGCCATTAGCAATTTATGGGGACACAATACAATAAAATCTATATTAACAAATAAAGTATATACAGGAGATTTAATACAACATAAAGGTGAGATGGTAAGTTATAAAGTAAAAAAATATAGGCTACTTCCAAAATCAGAATATCTAATAAAGGAAAATGCTCATGAAGCAATAATTGATAAAAAGACATTTGAATTAGCACAAGATATTTTAAAAAGAAAAGCACATAATATTCATAGGAAAGAAAATACAGAACATCTATTGGCAGGGCTATTATATTGTCCAATATGTCATAACAAATATACATATCAGAAACAAAGTGGATTAAAAGATGATATGGTTGCAATTTGTAGTATGTACAATAGATATGGAAAAGATTATTGCACAAGAAGAGCAATAAGAGAAAGTGTTTTGAATAAATTTGTAGTAGAAGATTTAAGAAAAAATTTGACGGAGAAAATAGATAAGGAAAAACTAATAAACTCTATTGATAAAAGCAGTATAAATATAGAGAAAAAGAAGATAGAAAAAAGAATTACAGACAATAAAAAAAGAATTAATGAAATTAACAAAATACTAAAAACAGCTTATGAAGATAGAGTAAATGGAATAATAGATACAAATGAATTTGTTACATATTCAGAAAGTTATAAAAAAGAGCAAGAAGAATTAATACAAAAAACGGAAAATTTAAATCTAAAATTACAAAACTACGAAAATACAAAAGAAAAAGAATTAATAAAATACATAAAAGAAATTGTAAGTTTTGAAAACATAGATAGAAATATAATTTTAAATTTAATAGATAGTATTGAAATAACTGATAAAGAAAATATTAAAATTAATTACAAATTTAAAGTGTAAATTTAGAGTAGATAAAATCTGCTTTTAATTTTAACAAAAATCTATCACAAAAGAAATTGTGCCTGGAATGCAGATGACATAGACAACATATTAAAAATATTAGAAGAAAACAACGCAAAAATAACATTTTTCATGGTAGGAGATTGGATAGAAAAATATCCAGATGCAGTAAAGAAAATATATAATGCAGGGCATGAAATAGGCTCACACAGTGACACACATCCACATGTCAACAATTTAAGTTACGAAGAAAATATAGAAGAAATAGAAAAAAGCAATGATAAAATCGAAAAAATCACAGGAAATAGAACCAATCTATATCGAACACCATATGGAGAATACAATCAAACTGTAATACAATCAGCAAAAGACAGTGGATATTATGCAATACATTGGAGTTTGGACACACTAGATTATACAGGATTAACAGGAAATGAAATGTGGAATAGAATTAAAAATGTAGAATCAGGGGATATAATTTTAATGCACAATGGAACAGAACATACAGCAGATAGTTTAGATATGATATTAAAAAATATAAAAGAAAAGAACTTAGAAGTGGTAAAGGTATCAGACTTAATATATAAAGATAATTATACAATAGATGTTAATGGTGAACAGATAGTTAAAACAAACAATTAGCTAATCAGCCTACAAGTCTAGTTTTACTAAGGAAAATAGCGAATATATTATTAAATTTATATATTAAAAATACATTTTGTAACCTGGCCCATATTGTATATATTTTATAAAAATATTATAAATGATGTATAAATTTGGAAATATAGGGAAAACTTAATATAGAGTTTTGGGGAGATTAAAAAGATGTATTTTATTGGTATTTTTGCAAATAATTTAGAATATGAAATAATAAAAAGACATGTAAAAAAAATGGTAAAAAGAAAAGATTTAGAAATCATCAACATAAATTCTAGAAATATAACAAATATGAAAAATATAGTATTTGAAACGATAGTATTGACATGTGAACTAAATTTAACAGAAGAAAAACAAGAAATATTAAATAAAATATGTAATAATTGTAAATATGTAATAATAAATGCAGATATAGATATAAATATAAAATTCAAATCTAAAAATTTAATAAATTATATAACATATGGAGTGAACCCAAAATCAACAATAACTATTTCGAGTATACAAGATGAAAAGGCAATAATATATGTGCAAAGAAATATAAAAAATATAGATGAGAAAGAGATAGAAATGGGAGAAGTATCTATAGATTTAAAAGATTATAAACATACAGAAATAGAAATTTTGTTATCAATAGCATCAATTTATCTCATTTATAGGCCATAAAATACGAAAAAATAAGGAAATTTTGCAAAAATATTACAAATTTAACTTTTTATGTAGACAAAACCGGGAAAATGTTGTATAATAACTATTGTAAGTCAAAGCACGTGAAAAAAATACAATTGATAAAATAAATTTTAAGGAGGAAAATAAATTGGATACAAATTATTTAGAAAACAACTATTTAACATTAGTTGGAAAAGTTACAGGAGAAAAAAGATTCAGTCATGAAATCTATGGTGAAAGATTTTATATCTTTAATTTAGAAATACCACGTTTAAGTGGGGTAGCAGATATTATACCAATAACAATTTCAGAAAGACTAATAAGTGATGATACACTAAATGATGGACAAAAATTATTAGTAAAAGGACAATTTAGATCATATAACAGTTATGAAAGTGAAAAAAACAGATTAATATTAACAGTATTTGCTAAAGATGTAAGAACAATAAATGAAGAAGAGCAAAATGAAGAAGAAAATGAAATCGCAAGAAAAGATATGATAACAAATGAGGTTGTTTTAATTGGTTACATTTGTAAAAAACCAATATATAGACAAACACCATTTGGAAGAGAAATTGCAGACATATTACTTGCAGTAAACAGAGCATATAATAAATCAGACTATATACCATGTATTGCATGGGGAAGAAATGCAAGATTTTGCCAAAATCTTGAAGTAGGTTCTCAAATAAAATTAGTAGGTAGAGTACAATCAAGAACATACGAAAAGAAACATGAAGACGGAAGTGTAGAAACAAGAGTAGCATACGAAGTTTCAGTAGGAAGCTTAGAAGTAATTGAAGAAAATGATAATCAAAATGATACAGATACAGAAAATAAAGAAGCAGTATAATGAATTAAAATAAACAAGCAGACTGCAAAAGTGCTTAACGTGAAAGCTTTACGTTAAGTGCTTTTTGCTTTCATATAAGCTAATTGAAGTTTTTTCAAAAAATGCTAGTTTTTCATCACATTTTCTGATATAATTCTAAATCAGAAAGTCATTCTGACTTTCTGATTTAGAAAAAACATTGCACACAAATTTTACTAAAGTAAAATTTGGCACACGAACAATAACGCGGGCTTTAAAATGCTAAAAACAGTGAAAATGTTCAAAAAAGCCCGCTATTGTTCTAAGAATATTTTTATTGGAGGCAAGAAATGTTTAAATTAAAAAATAAAACAGAGAAAACTGAAAAAAAAGAGAGAAAATTCAATTCCAAAATAGTTTTTGGAATTATAGCAATCATTTTAATAGCCATATTTTGTTTTGCAATGACACCAGTAACACTACAAAATGACACATTTTACACAATAAAAATAGGAGAGCAAATAACACAAACAGGAATAGACATGCAAGACCATTTTTCATGGCATGAAGACCTGGCATATACATATCCGCACTGGTTATATGATTTAATAACATATTATATATATTCAGCATTTGGAATGACAGGAATATATGTAGCAACATGCATATTATCAATAATGTTAGGAATATCAATATATATAGTCAACACAAAAATAGCAAAGAATCAAGTAGTCTCATTTATATTAACATTATTAGTGATATATATTATGAGAGGATATATTGCAGCAAGAGCCCAGTTAGTCACATTTATATTATTTGTATGGATAATATATTGTATAGAGATGTTCTTAAAAAATAGAAAAATCAGATATGCAGTAGGATTATTTGTAATATCAACATTAATAGCAAATCTACATTCAGCTGTGTGGCCATTCATATTTATCCTATTCTTACCATACATAGCAGAATACCTAATAGCAGTTTTAGCAGAGTTTGTTATATATCGTAAATTAAAAATACGAATATTAAAATTTAGAATAAAATTATTAACGCATTCTGGAAAGAATGTGGATAAGAAGCGTGATTTAGAAGAAAAACTAAGAAATATAACAGAGAAAAATGAAAGAATAAAAATAAAGAGAGCAGAAGAATTAAAAAATCCATATAAAATAAAATTAAATAAAAACAAAAATGTAAAATGGCTAGTATTAGTAATGATAATATGTGCATTAACAGGTTTATTAACACCATTAGGGGATACACCATATACATATTTATATAAAACAATGCAAGGTAATACAACTCAAAATATAAATGAACATTTACCAATGACAATAGTAGATGAAACAGAGGCATTATCAGCAATAGTTTTAATTTTAGCAATATTAACATTTAGTAAAACAAAAATTAAACTTAGTGATTTATTCATGATAGGTGGCTTATGTTATTTAATGTTAGCGTCAAGAAGACAAGTTACAATGTTTTGCATAATAGGAGTACTAATTGTAAATAAAATGATATGTGGACTTATAGAGATATATACCAATAATGGATTGGAAAATGTATTCAAGAAAATTTCAAATGTAGTGGGATATACATTGATAATAGTAATCATGCTAGGAATAAGTTATCATTTTTATGAACCAAAGAAAGATGATGACTATATAGATGAATCTGCATATCCAGTACAAGCCTGTGATTATATATTAGAAAATATAGACTTAACAACAGCTAGATTTTATAATGAATACAATTATGGAAGTTATTTGATATATAGAGGAATACCAGTATTTATCGATTCAAGAGCAGATTTGTATGCACCAGAGTTTAGTGGAAAAGAAGAGGATATATTTATGGATTTTATAGATGTTTCTAGTATAGGTGTATTTTATGAAGATATATTTGAAAAGTATGATATAACACATTTAATAATGTATAAAAATGCAAAAATCAATATGATAATTGAAGAAACAAATGATCCAAATTATAAAGAATTATATTCAGATAAATATTTTGTAATATATGAAAGATTAAATGCTTAGTAAGTGGATTATAAGATATAATTGAAAACATAGTAAAGAATTTATTTATAAGAAACGATAAAAAACTTATTTAAAATTACAAGGTATGCAAAGGAGAGTCATATGGGAAAAAACAAAAAACATAGATATGACAATTTAAATAAGAAGGGCAGTAAAAGACAAAATGATTATGTAGAAGAAAATGAGAATCAACAAACAAACACCCAGCAGGAAAAAATAAGAAATTTCAGAAAAACACAAGATGGACCTCAAAGCTTGAAAGAACAAAAGAAAGAATTAAAAAAGATATATAAAATAATAGGAATAATAGTAGTATTAATAATCTTATTAGACCAATTATCTAAGATTCTAATTATAAATAATGGAGAAATATCATTAATATCAAACACATTAGAATTAAGAGTAGATAATGCAAATAGTGGAAGGTATGATGAAACTTCAAGGGCAGTTAATATCATGACAAATATAGTAATATTGTGTATTGTATTTGGAATTATAAAAAACCATAACCAATTTGTCACTAAAAAAACAAAAATACTCTTAAGCTTTGCTTTTGGAGGAGGAATAAGTAATGTGATAGATAAGATATTTAGAGGCGGAGTAGTAGAATTTATTAATATTGGAAATTTGCCAGCACTAAATATAGCAGATATTTGTATTGCAATAGGCTGGATATCATTTATCGCAATATTTGCCTCATTTTCATCAAAAGAGTTAACAAAAAAGAAAGAGAAGTAGACCATTTGTCCATTGGCAAGATAAAATAAATACTGGATATAAATTTTGAATAGTTATCAGAAAGGATAGTTTTAGAAATGAAATATTTTGAAGTAGAAGAAGATAACAAAAGAATAGATGCATATTTATCAGAAAAACTTGAAGACACATCAAGAGTTACTGTTCAAAGGTTAATATCAGAAGGAAAAATACTAGTAAATGGTAAAAAAACGAAAGCATCATATAAAGTACAAGAAGGAGACAAAATACAAGTAGAAGAGGAAAAACCAGTAGAAGTATCAATAAAAGCACAAAATATACCATTAGAAATCATATATGAAGACAATGATATAATAGTAGTAAACAAACCAAAAGGAATGGTAGTACATCCAGCAAATGGAAATCCAGATGGCACATTAGTAAATGCAATCATGGCAATATGTAAAGATTCTTTATCAGGAATAGGAGGAGAGATAAGACCTGGAATAGTACATAGACTAGATAAAGATACATCAGGAATAATTATTATAGCCAAAAATGACAAAGCACATATAAATTTAAGTGAACAAATAAAAGACCATAAAGTAAAAAAGACATATATAGCATTAGTAAGAGGAATTGTCAAAGAAAATGAAGCAACAATCAATATGCCAATAGGAAGAAGTGAAAAAGACAGAAAGAAAATGGCGGTAACAAAAAAAGGAAAAGAAGCAATAACACATTTTAAAGTATTACAAAGATATGATAACTACACATTATTACAAGTAAATATAGAAACAGGAAGAACACATCAAATAAGAGTACATCTATCACAAATAGGATATCCAATTGTGGGAGATGAAGTATATTCAAATGGAAAAAACGAATGGAATGTAAAAGGACAATGCCTACATGCCAAAAGCTTAGAATTCATACATCCAGGGACAGGTACCAAAATGTATTTGGAAGCAAAAATGCCAGAATATTTTGAAGAAATTTTAAAATCTTTAGAACCAAGAAAAAGATATTAATGACATTGATAACATTTCTTAAAATGGACATTTCATAGAATAATTAATAGGTTTATAGGCAAATCCATATAAAAAACCTAAATATAGTATGCAAGGAGAAATATTTTTGGAAGAAATAAGATTACAAAAATACTTATCAGAAGCAGGAATTGCATCAAGAAGAAAATCAGAAGAATTAATTTTACAAGGAAAAGTCAAAGTAAATGGACAAGTAGTAATAGAACTAGGAACCAAAGTAAATCCTGAAAAAGACGAAGTAAAATATAATGATAAATTAGTAAAATTAGAGAATAAAAAAATATATATCCTATTAAACAAACCAATAGGATATGTAACAACAGCCAAGGACCAATTTAATAGAGATTCTGTGCTAGACCTAGTAAAAGTAAAAGAGAGAATAGTTCCAGTTGGTAGATTAGATATGTACACATCAGGAGCATTAATTTTAACAAATGATGGAGAATTTGTATATAAAGTTACACATCCTAAGCATGAAATAAATAAAACATATACAGTAACATTAAAAGGAATAGTAGATAAAAATGCCATAGAAAAACTGAAAGATGGAGTAGATATAGGAGGATATGTAACTAAACCAGCCAAGGTAAAGATTTTAAAGTTAGATAAAGAAAAAAATATTACAAGATTAGAAATCATAATTCATGAAGGAAAAAATAGACAAGTAAGAAAAATGTGTGAGGCAGTTGGACATAAGGTATTGGCACTACATAGAAGTGCTATTGCAGGTGTTGGTGTGAAAGACATAGAATTGGGAAAATGGAGATATCTAACTAAAGAAGAAGTAAGGAAAATTTATGGCAGATAAGATGATTTTGGGTGTCAACGGGGACGGAGATTTTTGGTCAATGGGGATGGAGATTTGGTGGTCAATGGGGACGGAGATTTTTTGGTCAATGGGGACGGAGATTTTGACAACATTATCATTGATAATGTTGTCAAAATCTCCGTCCCCATTGACCAAAAAATCTCCGTCCCCATTGACTACCCATTGACACCTATTGACATCGTCCCCCCCAAGTGGACATAAAAAATTTAAAAAAAGACTTGTATTTCTCATGTTTTTATGGTTTAATATAAATAGTTTTAATTTATATATTTTATTCAAATTATATCAAATAGTTTATATCTAATAAGTTCCAAAAGATAATAAAAATAGAATACACCAGGAGGTGATATTAATATATAACTTTACATATAATGATTATATAAAGTTTATCCATAATATAAAGCAAGAGAAATATTTTAAATTGAATGAAGATTTAGATGAATATATGATAGTTCAATTTGATAAGATTAATGAAAAATATAGAAAAATAATGGAGACTTTATTTAAAGATAAAAAGATGTTGGAGAGTTTAATAAATAAGTTTACTCCAGAAGATGATAGAATATCAGCAGAAGAATTAGAATATGTAGAGTACATTGAAGAAAAAGATAGTTTAAGAATTATATATAAAAAAACTAATGAAACAGTATTTTATTTGATTATATATCAAAAAGAGATTAATTTGAATTTGCCATATGATATTTTAAATTATTGTACTAAAATAATACATAAGCAAAAGAAAGATAATTCAAATGATATAGTTATTGTTCCAATTGTTATTTATTTGCAAGATGATAGGTATAATTATAAGAAAACTGTAGATGACTTTTTTGAGTTGACGACATATGATAATAATATTTTAGAATTAAGATATAATCTAATAAAGTTATTGGATTTGTATGATATGCAAGAAATAGATAAAATAATTTTATTAGAGTAATTAAAAAAGTGTATGCTATATAAAATGAAAGATGCATATAATATTTGTGCTATTAAATATAAAAGCAAAATCCCACAACAAAGTGGGATTTTATATGGTTAATTTATTTTTTATCATGTTTGTGTCTTTGTTTATTTGATGTTTTAGGTGTTTTTAGTGACATTTCTTTTTGTCTTTCTTCCTTTCTTTTCTGTCTTTGGGTTTCTGCGAATCTCTTCTTTTTTCTTTTTTCTCTCTGCCTTAACCTCTTATTCCGTTCTTTCTGTATTTTTTTATTATTTTTTGGAAGTGGCTCTTCAATAAATAACATTTGAAGATTAACTTCCTTTTTTTTCTTATAATAGTGTTTCAATATAAGAAATACAAGAACACTATATAACATAGTTAATAATACTATATTTTTTATTATATTATCAGAGCAAACTATATATAAGATTGGCTCTAATGATACTACTGCTGGTAGCAGAAAAAAAACTGCCCGTATTGCTTTATCTTTCTGAATGGATTGTAAAACAAGCCAAATAAAAAGGAATAACAATACAATAGAAATTCTTAAAATATGACCTTCTTGAAGCGTGAATTCCATAAGATTCCTCCTTGTTGCGTATAAAAATAAATTAACCATAATAATTTAGTAACTAGTTATATTTTACTATATTCCTTGTATTATGTCAAGTTGCAAAGTGATATGAAGATTAATCAAAATTTTCTTTTTTTTGACCAATACCATATCTCTAAAAAACATTTTCGATATTTTTATCTTCTATTATACTTTTAAATTCTTTTTCTTCAAAAATATGAAATTATTAAGTGTAATAGATTAATATCTTATATGTTAGGGAATAATATGAAACCTAAGGTTTTACAGTCCCCAAATTGCATAAATCACGAATCAAATAATTTATATAAAAACTACTAGAAATAGGTAAAAAAATATGGTATAGTATAAATATCAAAAAGTGATAGGAGGTAAGATACATGAAAAAATTACCTTATGGAATAAGTAATTATGAAGAATTAATAACAGATGGATATATATACGTAGATAAAACACCATATATAGAAAAACTTGAAAATCTAGCAGAAAAAAGAATAATGTTTTTACGTCCAAGAAAGTTTGGAAAAACATTATTCACAAGTACATTAGAAAACTATTATGACATAAAAAAACAAGATAAATTTGAAGAATTATATAAAGACACATATATAGGGAAACATCCAACCAAATTAAAGAATAAATATCATATATTAAGATTCAACTTTTCAGGAATAGATACATCGACAGAAGAAACAGCTATAAATGGATTTAAGAGTAAAGTACAATCTTCAATAAAGTTATTTATAGAAAGATATAGTTTAGATTTTTATATTAATAAAGAAGATGAAGCGGAAAGTATATTAGATGATTTAATGAAAGCTTTTAGTATGCAAAAATTGGGAGAAAAAATATATGTAATAATAGATGAATATGACCATTTTGCAAATGAATTATTAGGATTTAATACAGATAAATTTAAAGAACTAGTATCAAAAAACGGAAAAATAAGAAAATGGTATGAAGTATTGAAAGAAGGAACAGAAACAGTAGTAGATAGAATATTTATAACAGGAGTTGCTCCGATAACACTAGATAGCTTAACATCAGGATTTAATATAGGGTCAGACATAACAATGGATGAAGAGTTCAATGAGATGCTAGGATTTACAGAAGAAGAATTAGTAAAAATTATGCAAAGTCAAGAAATATCAAAAGAAAACCAAAAAGATATATTACCAATAATGAGAGAAAATTATGATGGATATAAGTTCTCAAATTATGGAAAAGAAAAAATATATAATTCAAATATGTGCTTATATTTTTTGAAAGATTATGTAAGATTAAAAAGGATACCAGAAAGATTAGTAGATGTAAACATAGCAAGTGATTATAGTAAAATAGGAAAATTGTTAAATTTATGTAAAGGAGAAAATAGAGAAGAAATAATAAAAAAGACAATATCAGGAGAAGGAATATTAACAGAAATTGTAGAAAAATTCAATCCAAGTATGGAATTTAGAGAGGCAGAATTAGTATCAATGCTATTTTATTTAGGATACCTAACAATAGCAGGAGAAAAGTTAGGAAGGGCAGAACTAAAAATACCTAATAAGGTAATGAAAGAAATATATTCAGATTATTTTTTAAAGATGATAGACAAACAAGCACAGATGACAATAGAACTAAAAGAATATAACGAAATATTAGAAGAGATAGCTTTAGAAGGAAAAATAGATAAAATAGTAGAGATGCTAGAAAAATATTTAAAAAATTTGTCAAATAGAGATGCACAGAGGTTTGATGAAAAATATGTAAAACTAATATTTTACAGTATAGCAATGAATTTAAAAATATATAATGTAAAATCAGAATTAGAAGTAGAAAGAGAATATCCAGATATAGTACTAATACCAAAAGACAGAACAAAAGGATACAATGCAATAATGGTAGAATTCAAATATCTAAAAAAGGGAGAAGAAAATAAGCTGGAAAGGAAGCAAAAAGAAGCAAGAGAGCAAATAGAAAAATACAGTAGTAAGCAAGAAATGCAAGATATAGAGAAAATGAATAAATATACAATAGTAGTGGTTAATGATAAAGTATATGTAGAAAAAATAGATTAAATTAAAAGTATATATAAAAATTAATTTTTACTAACTTGTCAAAAAATGTATTGACAAATAAAACTCATAATGTTATATTTACCAATAAAGGAGAAGTGATAATATGGAGATAGATTTTTTTAATATTGGTAAAAGATTGCAAGAGACAAGAATACAAAGCAAAATAACTAAAAAACAAATGTCAGAAAAGTTGGGAATATCAGAAGACACAATAGAAAAAATTGAAAAAGGTATAGTAAACTTAGAATTAAAAAGATTTATAGAAATATGTGAGTTTCTTAATATTTCTGTTTATGATGTTCTAAATAATAAAAATGAAAATATAATAAGGTATATGGATAAAGATTTATATGAATTAATAGTAAGATGTAATATTGAAAAGCAAAAACTAATATATAATATGGTTAAATTGCTTATAAAAAATCGAGTAGTATAAGAAGGAAGACTTCAAGTTGCAGTTTAGAATAACAACTTGGAACAGTTGATATATAATATTTTTTCATTCTCCTACAGTCAAAATTTGACTTTTTTTTCAATTTATAGTATACTGGCAAAGTACTACTTTTTTAAAAATATAAAATATTTTAAGGAGAAGGATTACAATGAAAAGTAAAATGAATATAAAAAGCATTTTTATTATGGCAATTATATCATTAGCTAGTATGCTTTTTATAAATATCAGCTTAGCAGCAAATACAGGAATAATAAATGTAAATGTTGCTAATTTAAGGGAGACAGCAGATGCTGAAAGTAAAATATTAGAACAAATTTCTTTGAATCAAGAAGTTGAAATATTGGAAGAAGAAGGTGACTGGTATCAAGTTACATATAATAATATAACAGGATATGTAAGTAAAGAACTAGTTACAGTAAATGCTAATCCAAATTCTACGGAAGAAAACCAAGTAAGTGAAAATAGTACAGAAGAAACTAATCAAGTAAATGAAAATAACACAACAGAAAACAACCAGACAAATACAACAGGAGGTAATACTCAAACTGGTGAAAATAACCAAGGAGAAAATGCAGAGGAAATAGAATTAGGCGAATATAAAATATCAGCAGATACAAAACTAAAATTAGTACCATCAATTAATGCTATCGATGTAATTGAATTAAAAGCAGATGAAACAGTTCAAGTTACAGAAATAATTAATGGATGGGCATGTGTAGAAACACAAACAACAAAAGGTTGGTTAAGGAAAGATAAACTAAAAAAAGATGAGCCAGCACAAGAAACAACAACAGAGACAACACCAGAAGCTCAAAGTCCAGAGCAACAACCAGCTCCAGAGACACCAATAAAAACTCAATATGTAAATTCTTCAAGTGTAAATGTAAGACAACAAGCAAATACAACAAGTTCTATAGTAACAACTGTAACATTAAATACAGAAGTCCAAGTTTATAGTGAAGAAAATGGTTGGAGCAGAGTAAAAGTTAACAATGTAGAAGGATATATTTCATCTTCATTATTATCAAATAATAGGCAAGAGACATCAAGAAGTCAAGCAACAACAAGAAAATCAAGTAGTACAAAAACAACCAAAACAACAAAAACTCAAACAACAGCACAAACAACAAGTGTACCAGCATCAGGTAATGGTTCATCAATAGTTGCAACAGCAAAAAAATATTTAGGATATAAATATGTATATGGTGGTAGTTCACCAAGTACAGGATTTGACTGTTCAGGATTTACATCATATGTATTCAAACAACATGGAATATCTTTAAGTAGAACAGCAGCAGGTCAATATAGTAATGGAGTTGCAGTAAGCAGAGCAAATTTACAACCAGGTGATTTAGTAATGTTTGGTAAATCAAGTATAAATCATGTGGCAATATATATAGGTGGAGGACAAATAATTCATGCATCAACTCCATCAACAGGGGTTAGAATAGATACATTAACCTCTGGATATTACAATAACAATTATGCAGGAGCAAGAAGAATTCTATAATTATGAAATTTTACATATAAAAATACTATAACTTATTGGAGGAGATATAATCAAAAGACCAGTAATAATTATAGTTATAGGATATATAATAGGAATAATATGGGGGCTATACTTTAATTTTAGTATAGTCCTTTTGTATATCTTAATAACTTTAATATGTCTAATAAAAAAATTTTTTATAAGAACTAAAAAAGGAAAATTTAAATTGATTTCGGCAAAAAGATATTTTAGATACGTCAAATTAATATTAAATCGAAGAGTAATTTTGGCAATCATTATCAGTTCAATAATTTCAAATACAATAATATTATTTCAAGAAAATAGATATGAAAATTTATATAAAGAAGAAACAATAAAAGTAGAAGGGATAATAATTAGTAACAAAGAAGAAAGAGAATATAAAGACAGATATAAATTAAAAGTTTTGGAAGTAAATAATTCAGACTTATATAAATCTACGCAAATTTATATAGATGTAAAAAAAGATATTGAATTTAAATATGGAGATAAGATAATATGTGAAGGTGAGTTTTCCAAAGGGAGTAAACAAAGAAATTATGGAGGTTTTGATTATCAATTATATCTAAAATCAATAAAAATATATGGAAGTTTAAGTGTGGAAAAATATCAAAAAATATCTGCAGATAATGTAAATGTCATAGATAAAACTATAAACAATATAAAAATAGCAATAAATCAAAATATAGAAAATGTATTTAATGATGATTATGAACAAATAGTAAAAGGATTGATTTTAGGCGATGTTTCAAATTTAGATGAAAATTTAAATGAAAAATTTCAGATTGCAAATATATCTCATGTTTTGGCAGTATCAGGAATGCATATGGTATATATTGTTGTAGGGATAGAAACAATTTTTAAAAAGATTTTAGGAAAAAGAAAAGTAAAATATTTAGTTATTTTTGGTCTGATATTTTATATGAGTATAACAGGACTTACAAGTTCAATAGTAAGAGCTGGAATAATGGGAATAGTAAGTGTTATATCTTTTTTAACTTATAGAAAAAAAGATATATGGAGTTCAATAGGAGTTTCATTATTAATAATATTGATAGAAAATCCATATGCAATAATTCGGAGTAGGTTTGCAGTTATCATATTTAGGTACAATCGGGATAATAATTTTTAACAAAACAATAAAAAATTTCTTAGACAATTTAAAATTTATAAAAAATAATATAAAAATAAAACGCAGTAACAAATTGTCAAAGATTGTAGATAGTATTAAAGATATGATATCAGTCACATTATCAGCACAAATAATAATACTTCCAGTAATGTTGTATCATTTTAATATAATTGGAATTTATTTTCTGCTAGCAAATATACTTGTAAGTATTATCATTACACCGATTATGATATTAGCAATTATTTTTGTGTTTCTGTCATTTATAAATTTAGAAATCTCAAAATTTATTTCAATTTTTTTATCATGGGGAATAGAAGGATTGATTCAAATAGCTAATCTATCAAATTTACCATTTTCAAAAATATATGTAGCCACTCCAAAGATTTTTACAATTATAATATATTACATATTAATTTTAGTATTTAATCAGATATACAAAATTTACACTAATAAAGAAATAAATAATACAGAAAAAAGAATAAAAAATTTAATAGCACTTGCAAAATATAATGTATATCTAAAAAGAAGAAAGTTAAAGACTTTTTTTGTCTCTATAAAATTATTTGGTAGTAAAAATAAAATAACTTTAAAAAACAAGATAATTTCAAGAGATAAAGAAACTTTAGGGGATAAAATAGCTTCAGGAGAGAAAATGACTTCAGAAGAGAAAATAACTTCAGAAAACAAAATAAGAATAATTGTATTAAAAGCATGTAGAATTTTCTGTGTGATTTTAATTCTAGTAGTAATTATTCAATTAAACCAAAAACTAGAGATTCATTTTCTAGATGTAGGACAAGGTGATTCCTGCTTTATTGTAACACCACATAATAAAACAATTTTAGTAGATGGAGGAGGGAGTACATCTAGTAGTTTTGATGTAGGAAAAGACACATTAATACCATATATTTTAGATAGAGGATATACAAAAATCGACTATATATTTATATCACATTTTGACCAAGACCATGTAGGAGGAATATTAACAGTATTACAAGAATTAAGAGTAGGGAAGATATATATAAGTAAACAAGGAGAAAATAGTCAGAACTATGAAAAATTTCTAGAGATTGTTAGTGAAAAGAAATTAAATGTACAAATTGTAAAAGCAGGAGATAAAATTCTAATAGATAATTTGAGTTTTAACATATTATGGCCAATAGAAAAACAGATAAGTGAAAATATATTAAATAATAATGCACTAGTAATGAAATTACAATATAAAAATTTTAGTATGTTATTTACTGGAGATATAGAAGAACCTGCCGAAAAAGCAATTCTAAATACATATAAAAATAAGTTGGAGATTTTTCAATCAACAATTTTAAAAGTAGCACATCATGGTTCAAAAAGCTCTAGCACACAAGAATTTTTAGATGTTGTAAAACCCAAAATTGCATTAATAGGAGTCGGGGAAAATAACTTATTTGGCCATCCAAATCCCCATGTTGTTGAAAGATTAGAAGAATGTGGTACTAAGATTTTTAGAACAGATGAAAGTGGAGAAATAAATGTTCAATTGGGGACGTTTCTGTTTTGGATATTTTTAGACATAAATACAAGTTTTTAAAAAAGCGACTAAAAATAGTTGCAAATCAAATGGGAAAGGAGTATAATAAAATAAGTAAATTAGACAAGGAAATAGAAAGATTAAAATCTAAACCAAAAGATTATTCATTTGATGAAGCAAAAAAATTACTAAATAAATTAGGGTTTTATGAGAATAATAAAGGGAGAACATCAGGTTCAAGAGTGGAGTTTTGCAATGAGAATTTTCAAAAAATTGAATTACATAAACCACATCCAAGTAATATATTAAAACCATATCAGATAAAGATAATATTGAATAAGTTAAAAGAGTGGGAGGTAATATAGGTGAAAAATATTATGAAATATAGAGGATATTGGGCAGAGATAAGGTATAGTGATGAAGATGAATGTTTTTGTGGAGAAATAGAAGGATTAAAAAATGATAGTATTTCATTTGAAGGTGAAACGGTTAAGGAATTGAAGAAAGACTTTAAAGATGCAATAGATAATTATTTAAGTGTATGTGAAGCAAATAATTGGAAACCTGAGAAGCAAGCAAAAGGGTCTTTAAATGTAAGATTAGGTGTAGAACTTCATAACAAAGCAAAAATGAAATCAATCGAAAAAAATATTTCAATAAATGAATTGATAAAACAAGCTGTTATTGCATATTTAAAAGCTAACTAAAAAATGTATAATTTAATAAAAAAGGTAAATAATACTATAAAAGGATAACAAAGGTAAATTTGAATACTAAATCAAATTAAATAAACCTTAGGGAGGAATGTATTAATATGAAAAAAAGTATAATCATTTCAGCTATTATAGTATTATTTTTATTGGGGATAGTTATAGGAGCGATTTTAATAAAAAATTCTGCAGAAGCAAAGGAAGAAAAAGTTGAAATCGCAGAACAAAATGATGAGGAGATTTATGACGAATGTACAGAAGAATATGAAAGTATGAATCAAGAAAATACATTGATAGAAGAAACAAGTTCAGAAAGTGAAAAAATATCACCTAATTGTTCAATTGTATTTAGAAGATATTACAATGAATGTGGACATACTATAGAACAATATTCCAGTGTGCCAACAGAATTAGTAAATAAAACAGAAACTGATTTATTGCAACAATATGAAGGATGGACTGTAGAAGAATTTTCTAGAAATCAAATTGTTTTATATAGAGAGTTTGATAGTGAATGTGGTGAACATTATGTGTTAAGAGAAAAAGACGGAAAAGTGGCTGTATATTTAAGAGTAGGGGATAGTGAAGAATTTGTTGAAGATACTGATATTGCTACTGAATTTTTGACTGAAACAGATAGAATAGAATTACAAAATGGAATTGAAGCAAATGGAAGAGTAGAATTAAATCAATTAATAGAAGACTATGAATAATACTAATGTTGTCTTGATACTCAAGACAACAACGTTACATAAAATTGATTTTTAGTTAAAAGTATGCTATAATTGAGACATTGAAAACTGTTGTAAAACCCTACGGGGAGATAAAATCTCGGAGGGTATACTTCTGAGTAGTACAAGGAGGAAAAAGATAACATGAAAGACATTTGTAATGCAATAATAATTCTTACGTTAGCAATAGGAACAGGAGGACTAATTGCATTAAACATAAGCTTTAATGATCCTGGGTTAAAAGTCTTTTTAGGGTTATTCATTGTAGCTACCATTGCACAATTTATATTAATGGTTAAAGGAGGAAAAAAATAAGAAGAGAGGGCTGAACTCAGCCTTCTTTTCTTATAAAAAATGTCCAAATAGAAACGTCCCCATTGGACATTATTTTTTTCTTCTTTCTTTTTTATCAATTGTAACTTCTTTATTTAAATCTTCTTTATCAATAAATCCTTTTTTATAAACATCTTTAATATACATAATTAAAGAAAATACGGTAGCAAATAAAGCTAAATAGAATAACCATAAATCCAAATTAGACCAAATAGAGTCTAAGTTAAATTGATTAATTAAAAGAGAAAATACAATAGCAAGGTAGAATAGTACTGTAGCTAATTTACCATACCATTTACTATAAACTACAACATCTTTACCATAAAGGAAAGAGGCTCCAGCAATCATAATAAGTTCTTTTAATAATACAATAACTAATATCCAAATAGGAATTATATGGATTAAAGTTAAAGAAGCAATTGTACTAATTTGAGTTAGCTTATCTGCTAAAGGATCCATTAATTTTCCAAAATTAGATATTAAATTAAATTTTCTTGCAATAAATCCATCAGCAATATCTGTTATACCAGATAAAGTAAAAAATACAAAAGCTAAAATATAGTTACCATTAAAAATATTTATTACGATAATTGGTATTAATAAAAATCTAATAATTGTTAGTGCATTTGGTACATGTTTTAACATAAAAACTCAATTCCTTTCTCTTATACACAAAGATATAGCTCGTATTATTTTACTTCGAACTTTAACTGTCCATCTACAAAGTCAATATATACACTTTGTCCATCTAATAATTCCTGTTTTAAAATCATTTCAGATAATTCATCTTCAACATATCTTTGGATAGCTCTTCTTAAAGGTCTAGCTCCAAATTTTATGTCAGTTCCTTTTTCCAAAATAAAGTTTTTAGCCTCTAAAGAAATACTCATTGTAATATCTTTATCAGATAAAGCTTTAACAGTATCATTTAACATTAAATCAACAATTTGTAATAATTGCTCATTTGTTAATGGGTCAAAAGTAACAATTTCATCAACTCTGTTTAAAAATTCTGGTCTAAACACATCTCTTAAACTATCCATAATTTTATTTTTATTTACTGTTGAATTTCCAAAACCAATAGAATTGTTGTTTAAATTTGAACCTGCATTTGATGTCATAATGATAATTGTATTTGAGAAACTAACAGAATTTCCTTGACTATCTGTTAAAATACCATCATCTAATACTTGTAATAAAATATTAAATACATCTGGGTGTGCCTTTTCTATTTCGTCAAGTAAAATGATAGAATATGGTTTTCTTTTAACTTTATCTGTTAACTGACCAGCATCATCATATCCGACATATCCTGGAGGTGCACCAATTAATTTAGATGTAGAATGACTCTCCATATATTCAGACATATCAATCCTAATAATTGAATCTTCAGATCCAAACATTTCATAAGCTAAACTTTTTGCAAGTTCTGTTTTACCTACGCCTGTAGGACCAACAAATATAAATGAAGGTGGTCTTTTTGTAGTTTTTAAACCTGCTCTATTTCTACGAATTGCTCTGGAAACTGCACTTACAGCTTCATCTTGACCAATTATTCTTTTGTGAAGATTTGTTTCAAGATTTAGTAATTTTTGTGTTTCTGCTTCAGTAATTTTTTGAACAGGTATTTTAGTCCAACTTTCTATAACATTTGCAATATCTTGTACAGTTAATTGTCTAGGTTTCATCTTTTCATTTATTTTATCAATTTGCTCTATTAATTGACATTCACGTGTTTTTAAGTCTGCAGCTCTTTGATAATCTTCTGTTGAATCAGCTGCAATGACTTCCTCTTTTTCAGCTTGTACTTGTGTTAATTCTTGTTTTAATTTTTCTAATGTATATAATTCTTTATTTTCTAAATTAATTCTTGAACAAGCTTCATCTAAAATATCAATAGCTTTGTCTGGTAAAAATCTATCATGTATATATTTTTCAGACATTATAACAGCTTGTTTGATAACATCTAATGAAATTTTTACTTTATGATATTCTTCATAATATTTTTTGATACCTTCAAGGATACCAATTGAATCATCAATATTAGGCTCTTCAACCAAAACTTGTTGAAATCTTCTTTCTAAAGCTGAATCTTTTTCGATATATTTTCTATATTCTTTTAAGGTAGTTGTACCAATTAATTGAATCTCTCCATTAGAAAGTGCTGGTTTTAAGATATTGGCAGCATTCATAGAATGTTCACCATCACCTGCACCAATTATATTGTGGATTTCATCAATTACTAGAATAATATTTCCATATTCTTTACATTCATCAATTATACCTTTCATTCTTGATTCAAATTGACCTCTAAATTGTGTTCCAGCAATAACAGCAGTCATATCTAAAAGATATACTTCTTTATTTAATAATTTAGCCGGTACATTTTGGTTAGCAATTCTTATAGCTAAACCTTGTGCAATAGCTGTTTTACCAACACCAGGTTCACCTATTAAACATGGATTGTTTTTAGAACGTCTATTTAATATTTGAATGATTCTTTGTATTTCAGCGTCTCTTCCAATTACAATATCTAGTTGATTATTTTTAGCTTTAGCTGTTAGGTTAGTACCATATGTATCCAAAAATTTTTTCTTTTTATTTTGCTTAGTTGTTTTTTTCTTTTCTACTTTAACCTTTTTTCTACCATTATTTAACTCTTGTTCATTATTATTGTTATTTGAATTTCCAAACATATTAGAAAATAATGAACTTAATGGAATTGCTGTACCAGAAATTCTTGAATTTCCATCATTGCTATCATCATTGCTATTATCAAAAGTGATAGCACCTTCCATATTTTCTATATCTTCTAGATTAATATTTTCTGCTAAATCTTTAAAAATAGTTTCAAATTGTTTTGTCATATCATTAAGATTTACGGGATCTTTTGATAAAATTTCGTTTTGTTTATATAAAACTTCATTAGGATTTATTCCTTTTGCTTTTGCACAGTCATAGCAATATCCTTCTAAAGATTCTTTCCCATTTTCAATTTTTTTATAAAAAAGTATTGCTGGATTTTTATTACATTCTGAACATAACATACTTTAAACTCCTCATTTCTATATAAAAATACAATATATATGATACATCAAAATACATAATTAGTCAACACATTTTATGATTTTCTCAGGGAAATTTAATCATATTACAGAAATATTACAATTACCATATAATGTAAAATATTATGCGTTTTTTTATAAAAATTTATATTTCTATTACTATTTTTTAAAATTTTTAACTGATTATTGTTACAGGTCATATAATTTAACATTAGATACTTACAAATATTTCCTTTTGTAACATAATTGTAATATGATTAAATTTCCCTGTGATTTTCTTATCTTTCTCCAATCACATTCGCAATTAATTCAAATAGTATAATTACAATGATTCTATTGTATATTATTTGCTAAACCATTATCTAGTAACACGTGAATTGTAACACGAATCTAAGGTTTTACAAATTTTTATATTGAAAAATAAACTGTACAATGTTATAATAAACTTAAATCTAGATTTAAGAGGTAAAGAGAATGAATGTAACATTACCAAAGAAGGAAAAGTTAAATGCACGAGATATAATAGTATATACAATTTCAATAATAGTATGCATAATAGCACTAATAGTAATAGGTCTATCATATTATTTTGGAAGTGATGAATTAGACAGGCTAATAACAATAGGAGGTTCTAGCCTAACCCAAGAAGACATAGATTATCAACTATTATTGTCAAATTTTGATAACATATTTCAAAACCAGGTAGAAGAAAGCAATGTAACAGCAGAAATAAAAAAAGTAGATGAAAATAAACCAACAGTATATACATATTATACAAATAATGAAACTGAAAAAGGTAACTATGAATTAAATTTAAATATACCATATATAAATATTGACAATGATACAATAAAATCATTTAATGATGAGATAAAAAAGACATTTGAAGCAAAGGCAGAAAATACTTTGAAAAGCAAAAATCAAAATATAATATATAGTGTTGAATATCAAGCAACAGTACAAAATGATATATTATCTTTAATAATAAAAGCAACTTTAAAACAAAATACAGATGCACAAAGATTAATAATGCAAACATATAATTATGATTTAAAAAACAACAAAGAAATATCATTAGAAGAAATGTTAAATTATAAGAATTTAAATATTCAAGCGGTAGAAAATAGAATAAAAGAGGATATTACAACAGAACAGAAAAAAGTAAATGATTTAAAATCTCTTGGATATAGTATTTTTGAAAGAAATCCAGACGATGACAGGTATAAAGTAGAGAATACAAAAACATTTTTTGTGAAGGATGGAAATATTTATATTATATATCCTTATGGAAATGATAGTTTAACAAGTGAATATGATTTAGTTATAGTGTAAGAAAGATATAAGTTAACAAATACAATAAAAAGAGAGAAGCTTTTATATAGCTTCTCTTTTTGAAAATAAAAGGGGATGTTTTTTTATTTAAATCAGTATTTCTTACTGATTATGTTTATATTATAATGACCAATTTTGTCCATTTTGTGAACTGAAAGTGAAAATAAAGCAAAAGTAAAAAAAATCCAATGTGCATAATTTAAATTAATGACATTGGATTTTTTTGTATAAAAATTCTATGAAATTTCTTTTTTATATTATTATATGGTATCTATGGTTGTTCACCTAATTTTATTGTTAATTCTTCTTCTTTACCATCTCTATTTACTTTTATTTTTATTTCATCACCAATATTGTGAGAATTTTTGATTTCATTTAATTCATCCATTGTTTTAATATCTTTACCATCAGCCTGAATAATTACATCTCCGATTTTTACTCCAGCTTTTTCAGCTGCTGAGAAAGTTTCTACATCTTTAACATAAATACCTTCAACCAAATTATTCTTTTTAGCTGTTTCTGCATCTAAATCCATACCAGTAATACCAATATATGGTCTTCTTACTTTACTATATTCAATTAATTGAGAAGTAATGTCTGTTGTAGAATTGATTGGAATAGCAAATCCCATACCTTCTACATCTTGACCAGTTAATTTTAAGGTATTAACACCAATAACTTTACCTTCACTATTAACTAAAGCACCACCACTGTTTCCTGCATTAATAGCAGCATCTGTTTGAATTAAAGTATAAGTTTTTCCATCAGAATCTGTAACTTCTCTATTAACAGCACTTACAATACCACAAGTAACAGAACTTTGTAGACCTAAAGGACTACCAACAGCCATTGCAAATTCTCCAACTTTTATAGAATCAGAATCAGCAAATTCAGCTTTAGTCAAACCTGTCTTATCAATTTTAATAACTGCTAAATCAGTTTCTTCATCAGTACCAACAATTTTTGCTTCATATTCTGTATCATCATCAAATAATGTAACTGTTATTTTTGTAGCTTCAGATACTTGATAGAATGATTCAGATTCGCTTGAAGAAACAACATGGTTGTTTGTTAATATATAACCATCATCACTAATTATAATACCTGAACCAGTAGCTGTAGCAGTTGAACTTTGAGCATTTCCGAACATAGAGAACATAGAAGTAACATTATATTCTATTTTTATACCAACAATAGATGGTAAAATTTTATTTGCAGCATATACAGCTGTATCAGAATAATTAGATAATGAAACTTGATCAACTGTACCCATGTTTTTTGATTGAGATGATGAACTAGAAGATGAAGAACCATCTGTACCAAGAATTTGCTCCCTAATAGAAGTAACTCCAAAACATGTACCAAGTACAACAGCACAACCTACAATTCCGCTAATAAAAGGAACTACGATAGTTTTACCAAAATTAGAATGCTTTTTAGGTTTATTATCCATTTCATAAACAGTTCTATATGTACCTGGATTTGCAACTGTTTTAAATTTTGAATCATTTACATTATTATTTGTTTTTTCTTGTTCATTATTTTCCATATTTATCCCATTCTTTCATAATATATTTAGGTTTTTAAATAAAGGATTTACCTATAAACCTGTGTTAATTTAAAATGTAACTTATGGTCTTCATATATATATTAACCTATTATGTACATATAATACAACATATTTGTGAATTTTTTGTGACTAAAATAGGATTTTTTGTTGCCAAAATTATCGATACAATGATATTCATCATTTGTTCAAAATAAATATATAAGTACGTAATTTTATAATTTAGACATTTGAATTGTTACAAAATTTAATATAAAAGAATTAAAATACTATACTTTTTTACATTTTATATGTTAAAATATATTATAGATGATTAAAATTGATAAAAAATATATTCTATAACATAAAGAAATATGTAATAAAATATAGAAGATAAAAAGAAATGAAAGGATGATTTCAATATGAAAAAAACAGAAATTAATCAAAAAGGTATAACTTTAGTTGCATTAATTATAACAATAATAGTATTATTAATCATAGCAGGGATAACAGTATATTCAGGAAAAGATTCCATAAGAAAAGCCAATTTGGAAGGTCTAAAAACAAATATGCTTTTAATACAAACAAAAGCAAAAGAATATATTGAAAATGCAAGTTTTCAATTAGGAGTAAATCCAGGAGATGACAAATGGACAAAAGCAGAAACATATTTACAAGGTGAAGACAAAGGAACAAAAGTTAAAAGTACAGATGCTATGGCAAGTACTTTAACAAGTATAGGAATTAGTAGTGGAGATATAAGTACAGGAAAAGTATATCAACTTAGTACAAGTAACTTAGAAAAAATGGGAATAAATAATGTACAATCAGATAGTGAAGACGGATATTATATTATTGTATATGATTTAGACAATACAACAGCAGAAATCTATAATACTATAGGATATGATAACAAATACTCATTAACAGATATAGAGAAAATTGAAATATAAAGATGGAACGATAGGGACGGGTCAAATCGTTCCATTTTGGAACGAAAGGATCATACCAAATCATTCTATTCTGGAACGAAAGAGACAGAACTAAAGGTTTGTGTATCAAGAAAGGGATAAAAGTAAAGATGAAGGAAAAAGAATTAGAAAGATTAACAAATTTAAAAAGTATGGAAAAAGAATTATATAATAAAGGTTTTGAATATATTTGTGGAATAGATGAAGCAGGAAGAGGACCATTAGCTGGTCCTGTTGTTGTTGCAGGTGTAATAATGCCTAAAGATTCAATGATAGAAGGAGTAAACGACTCTAAAAAAGTATCAGAAAAGAAAAGAGAAAAATTATATGACTTAATTTTAGATGAAGCAATAAGTTATTCAGTTGCAATAATAGGACAAGACGTTATAGATGAAATAAATATTTTAAATGCTACAAAACAAGGAGTTACTAAAGTAGTAGAAGAATTAGATGTAAAACCAAATCTAATATTAGTAGATGCACTAACACATATAGATACAAAAGGAATACCATATGATTCAATAATAAAAGGAGATGCAAAATGTTACAACATTGCAGTTGCATCTATAATAGCAAAAGTAACAAGGGATAGAATAATGAGAGAATGGGATAAAATCTATCCTCAATATGGATTTATAAATCATAAAGGATATGGAACAGCAAAACATATAGAAGCAATAAAAGAATATGGACCATGTCCAATACATAGAAAAAGTTTTATAAAAAATTTTTGGAAGGAATAAATTAGTTTGAAAGAAATTAACTTTCATGACTAATGTGTGCCTTTAAGTAAATGAGAAGGGAATGCAATTTTTTATGAATATTTTAGAAATCATTGAAAAGAAGAGAGATAAAAAAGAATTATCTAAAGAAGAAATTGAGTATTTTGTAGAAGGATATACTAATAATAAAATAGCGGACTATCAAGCATCAGCACTAATTATGGCTATATATTTAAATGGAATGACAAAACAGGAAACGACTAATTTAACATTAGCAATGGCAAATTCTGGAGAAAAATTAGATTTATCAATTCTAAATGAAATTATTGTTGATAAACATTCAACAGGAGGAGTGGGGGACAAAGTATCGTTAATATTACTTCCACTTGTAGCATCTTTAGGTGTACCTGTAGCAAAAATGTCAGGAAGAGGATTAGGATTTACAGGAGGAACGGCAGACAAATTAGAATCCATACCAGGATATCAAACTGGAATTGATATCCACAGCTTTGTAAAAAATGTGAAAAAAATAGGAATCAGTATGATAACACAAACTTTAAATCTAGCACCAGCAGATAAGAAAATATATAATTTAAGAGATAGTATATCATGTGTAGAAAGTACACCTTTAATTGCGTCTAGCATAATGAGTAAAAAAATAGCCAGTGGAGCTCAAAAAATAGTATTAGATGTTACTTGTGGAGAAGGTGCATTTATGAAAACAAAAGAACAGGCAGAAGAATTATCAAGAGAAATGATTGAGATAGGCAAATTGGCTGATAAAGAGACAGTATGTATAATCACAAATATGGATGAACCATTAGGTTATGCTATAGGAAATTCTTTGGAAGTTATAGAAGCCATTAATTTTCTTAGAGGTAATATGCCAGAAGATTTAAAACAAGTGGTTCTAGAGTTAGGAGCATTTATGATAAAACTTGCTGGTAAGGGAGAAAATATTGAAGTAAATAAACAAAAAATGTTAGAAAATATAGAAAATGGTAAAGGATATGAAAAATTTTTGCAAATGGTAGAAAATCAAGGTGGAGATATTTCATATATTAAAGATACAAATAAATTTCCAAAAGCTCAATATATAGAAAAAGTATTTAGTGATTCATCAGGATATATAAATAGTATGAATGCCAAAAAAATAGGTGAAATTGTATGTGATTTAGGAGCAGGAAGAATTACAAAAGAAGATGATATAGATCATTCAGTTGGAATTATTTTAAATAAAAAGGTTTCTGATAGGATAAAAAGTGGGGAAGAATTAGCTACAATATATGCTAATTCAGAAGAAAAGTTAAAAGAAGCAAAAAGTAAATTATTAGAAGTTATACAAATAACACGTGAAGAAGTTAAAAAGCCTAAGATGATATTGGAAAAAATATCTTCAATTCGCAATAAAATGGAAAAAGGGACTATTATAATATAAAACATTACACAATTTTGTATAAGCTAAATTTTCATAGAAATTCTAAAAGGAAAAAATGTTTACTTGCACTCAGACCCTCGCGTTCCGCGAGTACCGTGCATATCCAACATTTTTTCCTTTAAGAATTTCTAATTCAAATTTAAATACGCAAAATCGTTCCATTTATTTATATTATAATAGTCCCTTTTTCCATTTTATTGCGAATTGAAGAAAAATGTTTATGTAAATTGACTTTTGGATAAAAATTTGCTACAATAATTCTTGATAGACACATTAAATGACATGATTTCAAAATATAATAAATTTTTACAAAAGAATAATAAAGTTAAAAATATACTAAACACTGTGAATTTCTTTAGTTGGATAACACAAGGATAAAATATTTTATTTTTAAAAGAAAGGAATGAGAGTAAAAATGAAAAAAGAAAAAAAACAACAAGAAAAAATAAAGAAAAATAGAAACTATGATAAAGGACAAATCTTTGTAAAAGTAATGGCAGGATTTTTAGCATTATTAATGATTGTTGCAACATCATCAACACTTATATATGCACTAATGGGATAATAAAAAAGAGGTAAAAATATGATAATTGATTTTGGAATGAATTGGGAAGATTTTTATACTGATAATATAGTAGGATATATTAAATCACTACAACAAAATCCATTTGAGCTAATAACATTAATAATAGATTTAGCAATAGTAATATTTTTAATATATTCATTTTTAAAAATAGTAAAAGGTTCTAGAGCATGGCAACTTATAAAAGGAATAGCACTTTTGGTTGTTATAACTTGGTTAAGTGGATTATTTAATTTGCAAATATTAAATTGGATTTTAACAGGCATAATGAATCTAGGAGTTATAGCAATAATAGTAATATTTCAACCAGAATTACGAAGAGGGCTAGAACAATTAGGAACAAATAAATTTACAAAATTTTTTGGTATAGACAAAGACTTAGCGACAAAGACAAAAGAAG
Source organism: uncultured Clostridium sp. (assembly GCA_930982035.1). Classification (GTDB taxonomy): domain Bacteria; phylum Bacillota; class Clostridia; order TANB77; family CAG-508; genus CAG-269. Next base: position 3,584 of record CAKNJL010000015.1, on the reverse strand, counting down.
ATATTTATAAAATTGTCATTGCCACAATAGAGTTGTCTAAAAATAAGATAGGAGCATTAATAGTAATAGAAAGAGATATAAAGATACAAGATGTTATAGCAGGTGGAATACCAATGAATGCAGATGTGTCTCCACAATTATTAGTAAATATATTTGAGCCTAAAACACCATTACATGATGGAGCTGTAGTAATATCTGGTAATAAAATAGCAGCTGCTGCATGTGTACTTCCGCTTGCAGATGATAATGATATAGCAAAAGAATTAGGAACTAGACATAGAGCAGCAATTGGAATATCAAAAGAATCAGATAGTATAGTTGTTATTGTATCAGAAGAAACAGGAAAAATATCAATTGCAAAAGATGGTACATTAATTGCAGATGTTAATGAAGAAGCATTGAAGAAAATATTGATTAGTAATGTAGTAACTAAAAGATTTGCCATAGAGAAAAAAGAAAGAAGAAATAAACTAAAACAAATTAGAGAAAGATTACATAGAGAAAAAAAGGAAAACGAAGTTAAAGAAAAAGAAGAAAAAAAGCAATAAAGAGTCGCTAAATGCGACTTCTATTCATATATTAGGAAGTCAAATGAAAATAAATATTCTATACTTTATTTTCAAAAAAATCTAATTTCTTATAATTAAAATGGTTGTAATTAAGAAATGGAAAATATTATAGAAGGGTAAGAATTTTATGAGAAATATTAAATTAATAATTGAATATGACGGAAAAGATTTTAATGGCTGGCAAAAACAACCAAACAAATTGAATATTCAGGGAGAAATAGAAAAAGCAATAGAGAGAATAACAGGAGAAAAAGTAGACCTTATGGCATCTGGAAGAACTGATGCAGGTGTACATGCAATTGGACAAGTTGCAAATTTTAAAACAAATTCAAATATACCAATAGAAAAAATACCAATTGCTCTTAATACAAATTTAAAAAAATCAATAATTATTAAATCAGCAGAAGAGGTTGAAGAAAGATTTCATAGTAGATTAAATTGTAAAAGAAAAACATATAGATATATAATTAATAATTCAAAATATGGAACTGCAATATATAGAAATTTAGAAACACATATTCCAATGAAATTAAATATTAAAAAGATGCAAGAAGCAGTAAAATATTTTGAGGGGGAACATGATTTTAAAGCTTTTAAAGCAAGTGGAACAAGTAGTAAAAGTAGTGTTAGAACAATATATAAAGCAGAAGTAATACAAAAAGAGAATGAAAAAATTTACATAGAATTAACAGGAAGTGGATTTCTATATAATATGGTAAGAATTATTTCAGGAACACTTGTAGACGTAGGATTAGGAAAAATTGAACCAGAAGAAATAGAAAATATAATAAAATCACAAAAAAGAGAAAATGCTGGAAAAACATTGCCACCACAGGGATTATACTTAGTAAAAGTAGAATATTGATTCCAAATACAATCTGGACCAGGTTACTTTTTGTATGCAGTTTAATAACCCGCATACAAAAAGTAACCTGACCCAGATTTTATTTTTGATACGTTTCTAATGAACAAAATAATAATAATATTCATAAAATATATAAAAAATAGAAAAAGGAGAAAAAATTATGAATATTATTTTACTTATATTTTTTGCCATACCATTAGCGGTAGTCATATTCTCAATTGCCTTACAGAAAATACTTAAATGTCCAGCGTTAGTTGCAGGAATAATATTTGCAATAGGTATAATAGTAACATTTATAGTATCAAATTTAATATTCTTAGTAGCGGTATTAATTTATACATTGATAAGTTATATAACAGCTATAATTACTTGTTTGATATGTAGATATTTTAAATGTGATGATAGAGATAATTGTAGAAGAAGAGATTGTTGTTGTAATAATACAAATAATAGAGAAAACGAACTATTGACGATAAGTAGTAATTGTCGAAATAATGGTAATGGTGATTTATTAACAATAAATAGTACTTGTGCTAATGGCAATTCAAATAATTTACTTACAATTAGAAGTGGGACTAATGGAAATTGTGATAATGATAGAAATAATTGTTGTTGTGGAAATGATAATGATTTAAATCAAGCAAATACTATAAATGGAGTAATAAGAATAGTTGATAATAATAATTGTTCCTGCAATAATGATGAAATATCTACAAGAATAAATGTTGTGCCTAATAATGCAAATAATGGTAGAACTGGTTGTATATGTGGAAGATATAGAAGAAGATGATTTTGTGGCACCCCTTAATTTGTTGTCAAAATCTCCGTCCCCATTGACATAAGCTAAAAAAATGGTATAATGTTAGAAAAATGTCCAAATAGAAACGTCCCCAATTGGACATTTTATTATTATTGGAAGGAGGACAAAATGTTAGAGATATTAGAGCATACAGTTGAGGATAGTGTAAAATTAATTCCTTTTCTATTTCTTACATATCTATTGATGGAATACATAGAACATAAGACAAAAGAAAAGACCAAAGAAACAATAAAAAAATCGGGAAAATTTGGTCCATTGATAGGGTCATTACTTGGAATTATTCCACAATGTGGTTTTTCAGTATCAGCTACAAATTTATATTCTGCCAGAGTGATAACTCTTGGAACATTGATTGCGGTGTATCTATCAACTTCTGATGAGATGTTACCGATTTTCTTATCAGAAGGAGTTGCTATAGATGTAATTTTGAAGATATTAGCGATAAAATTAATTATAGGTATGATAGCTGGATTTATAATAGATTTAGTAATAAATTTGAAAAATAAGGGTAAAGTAGAAGAGGACAAGATAATTGATTTATGTGAAAAAGAACATTGTCATTGTGAGCATGGAATATTCAAATCAGCTTTAAAACATACTGTAAATATTTTTATATTTATATTTATAATAACTTTTGTTATAAATTTAGCAATACATATAATTGGAGAAGATAATATAGCAGGTTTCATGTTAGATAGACCAATTTTAGGACCAATTATATCAGGGATTATAGGACTAATTCCAAATTGTGCATCATCAGTAATTATAACTCAAATGTATTTGGAAAATATAATATCAGTTGGTACTATGATTGCAGGTTTATTAGTAGGAGCAGGAGTGGGAATAGCAGTTTTATTTAGAACTAATAAAGGTATAAAAGAAAATATAAAGATAACAGTATTATTATATGGTATAGGTGTAATTTCTGGAATTATATTAGAGTTGATAGGTTTAAATATATAGAGGTTATTTTTCTATTATATAGTAGCTTTTGTTAATAAGATTATAAAAAATAATTATAATTTTATTATATATTTTAAACTATGTTAAGAGAAAAGTTTTGAAAACAATAAAAAATAAATACAGAATTGAAGATGTAACTACAATTCTGTATTTATTTATTTTTTATTGTATAGGAAAAATCGTATTTTATCTTGACCTGATGTGGATTTTTCCGTATACAACAAGGTTAGGCTTCTGATATTCGTGAAGTACTGCGAAGCAGTCTTCACATGTGTGCGTCGAAATCTTTGATTTCGTTTACGCACGCCTTTCTTAGTGTGCCCAGCATGGGCAACAACTTGTGGGTGAAAGTCCCATACAGTGCCTG
>CAKNJL010000014.1 GCA_930982035.1 uncultured Clostridium sp. | reverse complement strand
AAATTGGTAAAAATTATTTTCCCTTTTTTGGTAATTTTGGTATTGACTTTTATATAAATTGCTATATAATATCACTGATAACCAGATTTACTGAAAATACTGTCTTTGAAAACAGTATTTTATTCTTATATTTAACACAGAATATTATAGATTATTATAAAAAATTATGGGTGTTGCAATAAAATTGCAGTAATAATTTTTAAATAAAAATAACACAAGGAGGAGAAAAGTTATGGGAATAAAACAAGAAAATGAAATAACATTGAAAGTAAATTGTAGCATAAGTGAGCTATGTACAATTCTAGAAGATAAAGGATTTAAAGTTATAGATAAATTTACAATGGATGATATATTTATGATACCAAATACTTTAAAAAGTAAGATAAAAGAATTAACTAGTAGAGAAATTCTAAAAGATGCAATATTGATACGTGATATAGGAAATCAATTAAAAGGAAATAAAAGTAAAAAGCTAACTTTTAAGAAAAAAGAATTTAACCCAAATGGTGATATATTAAGTCAAGAATCTATTAACTGTGATATTCTTAATATTAATGAAGCTGTAAACTTTTTTCAAGCAATTCATTACTCTAAAATAATGAATATTGTAGAAAATGATATTATTTATGGAAAAGAAGAATTTCAAATAGCAATAAAAGATATAGAGAATGGAGACATTTTAATTGAAATAGAGACAGTATCAAATAATGACCATATTGACACAATAGAAAAATTAAAATCACAAATTATTAATTTACAAATTCCTGTTGATACTAGTAATTTTTTTGTAAAAAAGGCAGAAATAGAATTAGATAAAATATTAAAAAGATAGGTAGTTTATTTAATATTAAAAATCCAAGAAATTTCAAACGAAAAAATTCAAGAGCGGTAAGGAAAAAGGAATTAGACAAAGTATGTCAAGAAAAGAAAATTGTTTAGATAATTCACTAGCAGAAAACTTCTTCGGATTACTAAAATCAGAATTATTTTATATAAAAGAATATAAAACAATAGAAGAGTTAGAAAAAGATATAATAGAATATATAGATTATTATAATAATAAAAGAATAAAGGGCAAATTAAAAGGAATGAGCCCTGTACAATACAGAGTTCATTCCCAAGTTGCCAAGTACCTAATCAAAAAATGTCCAATTTTTTGGGTTCAGTACATAATGAGCGCTTTTTTGAGTAAATCTTGAAATTTATAAAAAAATATGTTAAAATGTTTACGTAAAATTTTATTATCCTGTTGTACAGGTTTGTATAGATAACTTGAAAATAATAATTTATTTTAAGGAGGTCATTTTATGATAATTAACAATTTTTTGTGGGTATTTTTTATTGAAGGGATTGTATGCTTAATACTCTCAATAGACTCAATTGTTTATTCGGAGAATGGAGTAAAAAGAAAATTTAAACAAACTTTTTTTATAACTATGTTACTTTTTGGAAACATACTTGCCGGATATGTGGAACTTTTTGTAACTATAGGCAAAGAAGAAATAAGTGAAAAGCTATTACTAATATCAGCAGTGTCTATTTTTATTGGATTGTTTGGGATTTTTCTTATAACAGTTGCTATCCAGGATACTATCAAGAAGAGCAAGGTAGAAAATAAAAAAACTATAGTAATACAGGCGATAGTTATTTTGTTTTTGTCTATAACTATTTCTTCGCTATGTTTTAAGCGGTATAATGATAACTTTGAAATCATTAGCTCAGAAACGGTAGAAAATGTCGAAGAACGCAAACTTTTGACATTTTATGATTTACCTGTACAAGAAATTTCAGGAAAGCTAAAAAGAGGAACTGGGGAAATAAACACGGAAAATAAGATACCATATTGGTATTTTACAAGTGAGAAAAGTTCCATTTATGATACTGCTCCAGAAACAGAAACAGAAATTATATTTTTAGATAAATGTGAAACTCCATATTTGGAAATAATTTCACATAGAAAAGCTAAGGAAGCAAGAAACCGCCTAAACGGAAGGGTAAGTGTTTTGGAAGAAGAAAAATATAAAGAATACAAATTTTATTTTGAAAAATGACACGAAAAATGAAGAGGGTGTCCTAAAATAGGAACCCAAGAGACAAAAAATCCAACTCTTATCGAGCTGGATTTTTTGTCTCTTGGGTTCCTATTTTAGGACATCTTCTTTATAAAAGTTGCTTTGCTTCAATGGTTATACACAATTTTGGCTTAAATAAAATTGGCACAGAGCAAATTTACGGAAAGCCAATGAGTAAAGATAAAATTAGTACAAATTTTAAGGCTATCCGATTACTTATAGCAAATAATTTATATATATTTATTATACTATACCTACTTATTGCCTTAGACATAGACAATTTGTGGTTTAAAGAAAATAATTTAATAGTAGTCTAGTAACATTTTTTTGAAAAAATTATAAAAAGTATTGACAATTGAATGCATATTCAACTATAATGTAATAAAGAACAATTGAATACACGCTCAACCGTGTATAGAAAGGAGAGCAAAAATGGTTGCAAGAATTGAAACATGTGATTGCAATAGTATTCATCAAGATGTAATTGACACAGTTAAAGAACATATGCTATCAGACAAAAAAATAGAAGCTTTGAGTAATTTTTATAAAATATTCAGTGATAGTACAAAAATAAAAATATTATGGGCATTAGATGTTCATGAAATGTGTGTATGTGATTTAGCAGTATTAACCAATATGACCAAATCGGCAATATCACATCAATTAAAAAGCCTAAAAGAGGCAAATTTAGTTAAATATCGTAGAGATGGTAAAAATGTGTATTATTCATTAGCAGATACATGTACACGTCATATAATAGAAAAAGGAATATTACACACAATAAATAAAGAATAGAATAATACAAAAAGATCAATTCTAACACGATATAATTATTATTTTAACTATTTTGATAACTTGAACAATAATATAAAGAAGGGAATGATATTAATGAAAAAAAATTATATATTAGAAGATTTAGATTGTGCAAATTGTGCGGTAAAAATAGAAGATGCAGTTAAAAATATAGAAGGAGTCAGGGAATGTTCGGTAAATTTTGTTACAGAGAAAATGATTGTAGAAATAGATGATGAAAAAGAAGAAGAGATAAAAAAGCAAATTAAAAAAATAGTAAAGAAAATTGAACCGGATACAACATTAAAAGAACTATAGAAAAGAGGTGGCAATATGAAAAAGAGATTGAGAAAAATAATAATTTCAGCCATCATATTCTTAATAGCTATATTAATTGAAAAACTTAATTTTATAAACCTAAACGAGAAGATATTGTTAATAACACAGGTGATTTTGTATGTAATAAGTTATTTAATAGTAGGATTTGAAGTTTTAAAAAAGGCTATTATAAATATTATTCATAGAGAATTTTTTGATGAAAATTTTTTAATGAGTATTGCAACAATTGGGGCATTTGCAATTAAGGAATTTCCAGAAGCAGTAGCAGTAATGTTGTTCTATCAAGTGGGAGAATATTTCCAAAGTTATGCAGTTAAAAAATCAAGAAAATCAATAGCAAGTCTAATGAATATAAGACCAGATTATGCGAATTTAAAAGTTGATGGAAATATAGAGAAAAAATCACCAGAAGAAGTAAAAATAGGAGATACAATTGTTGTAAAACCAGGAGAAAAAGTTCCACTAGATGGAATTGTAACAGAAGGAACTTCTATGTTAGATACATCTGCTTTAACAGGGGAATCAGTTCCAAGAGAAGTAAATATAAATGACAATATATTAAGTGGGTGCATAAATTTAAATGGTGTTTTAGAAATAAAAGTAGAAAAGGAATTTGGAGAGTCAACAGTAAGTAAGATATTAGACCTAGTAGAAAATGCAACAAATAAAAAAGCAAAAACAGAAAATTTTATCACAAAATTCTCAAAATATTATACACCAATTGTCGTATTTCTAGCATTAATAATAGCTTTTATACCACCGATGGTAACTAAAACAGAAATGTTAGAGTGGGTGTATAGAGCACTTACATTTTTAGTTGTATCATGTCCTTGTGCACTAGTCATTTCAGTACCGCTTAGTTTCTTTAGTGGAATAGGTTCAGCTTCAAAGAAAGGAATATTAGTAAAGGGAAGTAACTATTTAGAGATATTATCTAAAACAGAAATAGCTGTATTTGACAAAACAGGAACTCTAACAAAAGGGGTTTTTGATGTACAAAAAATTGCTAATGAAAAAGATATTGACCAAAACGAAATGTTAGAATTAGCAACTTATTGCGAAAGTTATTCTAACCATCCAATTTCTTTATCTATACAAAAGGCCTATGGAAAAGAAATTAACAAAAAAAGAATTATAGAAAGTAAAGAAGTAGCGGGAAAAGGAATTATAAGCAGAATAGATGATAAAGAAGTAGCCTGTGGAAATATTAAATTAATGGGAATGTTAGGTCTAAAAAATATTGAAAAAACAGATGAAATAGGAACAATTGTATATGTAGCAATAGACAAAAAATATGCAGGATATATTTTAATTAGTGATAAAATTAAAGAAGATTCACGAAAAGCAATTCAAGACTTGAAAAAGGCAGGAATAAAGAAAACTATTATGCTAACAGGAGACAACAAAGAAGTAGCAGAAAAAGTAAACAAAGAATTAAATTTAGATGTTGTATATAGTGAATTACTTCCTGTTGACAAAGTTAATAAAGTAGAAGAGTTATTGAAAAATAAAAATGAAGATAGTAAATTAGCATTTATAGGTGATGGAATAAATGATGCACCTGTGCTTGCAAGAGCAGATATAGGAATTGCTATGGGAGGATTAGGTTCAGATGCGGCAATAGAAGCAGCAGATGTAGTTATAATGACAGATGAACCATCAAAAATTGCAACAGCAATAAAGATTTCTAGAAAAACATTAAAAATAGTATATCAAAATATTAGTTTTGCATTAATTGTAAAAATAGGGGTCTTAATATTAAGTGCATTTGGATTGGCATCAATGTGGTCAGCAGTTTTTGCAGATGTAGGTGTTACAGTTTTAGCGGTTTTAAATTCATTTAGAGCATTAAAATGAGAAGTGGAACGTTCCACTTCTCATTTCACTATTTTAATAAAATTATATTCATAACCTGAAACTGTATTATTATCATATTTATAACCTTTATAAATTCCACCATCATCTGCACTTAAATCTACTTTTAGCCTTACAGGGCAAATAAATTCTTCATCTAAATGATTAACAAGGTGAATTGTGAAATTTAAAGTATAATTTACATCATTTAAATCAATACCTGCTTCTTCTAATACTTTTCCGTTAAAAGAGATAATATTAGAATCAGATGATGTAGCATAATTTGTGATAATATCTTCATTCATATATTCTAAAGTGATTGGATTTGAGCAATCTGTATAAAATGTTGGTGTTGAATAATCACTATTATTATTTTCATCATTTGTATTAACTATATTATATTCAATTTTATCACTACTAGGTTCTTTAATTTCCTTATATTTTGCAAAATCTAGTGCATTTTTATAATTTACGTATTGATGTCCTTTGTCAGAACCTGTAGAAATACTAATATTATCAATATAAAGTTTTTTTACAGTATTTTCATTTGTAATATCATAAATTGTACTTGTATTATCTAAGTATATTGCAATATCGCTATATTGCAATATACTTAAATCTTGTAAAGATTCATTTTCACTTTTATCAATTGCGTTTGCGCTACTATATACAATGATTTTTTGGATTTTGAATATAGGATTTTCATTTTGTTCAGCTACTTTTACTACTTGATTTGAAAATTCTTCTTTAGCATAGCTTGTCCTAAATATTAAATCATAGTATAAAACTGATAGCAAACATAATATTAATATTAAAACTGTAAGAACAATTTTATGATGTTTAATTTTAATCTTTTTCATAATGACTCCTTTTTAGCTAAGCCTATTATATAACATTTCCATATAAGAATAAACTTTTGTGTGCCAATCTGGATCACTTGCATATCTTTGGTTAACACCCTCTAATGTAGGTCCGTTGTAATACCAAGCACTTGCTGTTTCACCGTCATATATTTTAGTTCCAGCAGGGTTTAAGTAGTATTTTACTAATGATTTTGCCACTGTTTCAATTCCGTCTGCAAATGAATCGAATTCATAAGATGATTCATAAGGTGTTTCATCATATGAGCCATACCCAAATAAGTTGTTTTTATCATCAGCAATTTGTGATGTACCCCATCCACTTTCGTGAATAGCTATTGAAGCTATAAAGATACCATTTACATTATATTTTTTGTCTATGTTATAAAAGACTTCAGCATTCTCTTCAAAAATTCCATTTGTATCATTTGGTAAATCTGTAAAGATTTTTTGATAATCTTTTAATGTTAGACCTGTAGATTTATTTAGTTCCATTTCAATGTTAACATTTATTAAAATTCTTTGAATTCTATTTTTCTCTACAATACTAGGTGTTTTTGATGATGATGTTAAAACGTCTGTTGGTAGATATCCTTCAACTGTATCAAAAGATACTTTACACCAATCTTCATTTGGTAGTTCAAGAAGTTTAACATCTAGATAATTTTTTATTTCTGCAACTTCTTCAGAATCTTCTGAAGGTTCTTTTCTTAGTTTTGATGTAGTATTTAAGTAAACTGTATCTCCAATATGTATTTTTAAATCTGCTAAGAAATCTGAAGTTCCAATATCTAATATTTCAGGTGTTGGTTCTTGAAGAGTTTCTTTATCTAATATAATTTCTTCTATAAATTCACCATTTTCATAAGTTTTTACTAGAGAAACATTTTCTTTCCCGTTAACACCTTCTTGTAAAACAACTTGTTCTCCTCTTGGAAGTGTTGCATTAGATTGTGTTTGTATTTCATATTCAATTTCTCTTTCTTCAGAGACTTGTTCTTTAACCTTTTCAAAACTTGAATTTTCAGAAATTATCTTTTGCATATTTAGAGCTTTTCGATTTATTTCTACATTAGCAGGAATAGATGCTGTTTCTACAACTTCTTCGTCAGAAGTATCAGCAGTGTTCTGACTTTCGACTGAAAATACATTCATAGGAAAAACTGCAATAATAACTAAAACTAATATAACTAAACCAATTATTAAGTTAGATAATTTTATACTTTTTTTATTGTCAAAAGATATGTCATTATTATCTATAAATGAAACTTTTGCTTTAGGTTTTCTTTGCTTTTTAGTATTTATATTTGAAGTTGTATTTACTTGAGTTGATTGAGAATATCTAGTTTCTTGTAATTCTCTAAAAACGTCAGACAAATTTCTGTTATTTTGATTATTATTCATTGGGTTATTATTTCTTTCATCTAACATCTAAATTTCCTCACTTTCCTAATATTATACATCACTATTATACAACAACAAACTAAATATGTCTACAAAAAAATTCAAAAAATATCAAAGTAGAAAAAATTTCTAGTAAAATAATTGTCTACAACAAAAATAAATTAATAAATCCTTAATTTACTTGCAAAATCCATAAAATAGTATATAATAGAAACAGAAAAAAGAGAAAAATGAAAGTTTGAAAAACAAATAACTTTTCCAAACCAAGTTTACATCTTAGGAAGGAATGATAAAAAAATGGAATTAGAAGGAATAGAAAAAGAAATAGGATATGAATTTAAAAACAAAGAATTACTAAAAACAGCACTAACACATACTTCATATGCATATGAAAAACATATAAATAGTAATGAAAAATTAGAATTTTTAGGAGATAGCATATTAGAATTTTTATCAAGCAGATATTTATATGAAAATTATCCAAATTTAAGAGAAGGAGAAATGACAAAAGTTAGAGCAACAGTAGTATGTGAAAAAAGTTTATACAAAATAGCAAGTAAACACAATTTTGGAAAATATTTATATCTAGGAAAATCAGAAAAGATAAATGGAGGAAATAAAAGGCCAGCAATATTGGCAGATAGTGTGGAAGCTGTAATTGCAGCAATGTATTTAGATGGTGGATTAGAAATAGTAGATAATTTTATTATCAAAAATTTAAAAGAAGAAATTGAACAAGCAAGTACACATGTAGGAGATAAAGACTACAAAACAGTATTGCAAGAAAAATTACAAGAAGGTGGAGATGTAAAAATAGAATATGAGATAACAAAAGAAAGTGGACCAGACCATGATAAAAGTTTTGAAGCACAAGTAAGATTTAACGGAAAAGTATTGGCAAAAGGGTCTGGAAAGAGTAAGAAAGGTGCGGAAATGCAGGCTGCCAAAAAAGCCTTAGAAAAAATAAAATAGAAAAGAGGTAAATCTATGAAACATCAATATATAATTCCTATATTTGTACCACATTTAGGATGTCCAAATGATTGTATATTTTGCAATCAAAAGTCAATAAGTGGTCAAAAAAAGAATATGACAAAAGAAGAAGCGAAGAAAATAATAGATGATTACCTACAAAATGTAAAAGATGAAAATGCTCAAATAGAAATAGCCTTTTTTGGAGGAAGTTTTACAGCAATAGAAGAAAATTTGCAAAATGAGTTACTAGAATTAGCATATACATATATAAAAGATGGGAAAGTAGAAAGTATAAGAATATCAACAAGACCAGACTGTATAGATAGAAACATATTAAAAAGATTAAAAAAATATAAAGTAAAAACAATAGAACTAGGAGTACAATCTTCAAATGACTATATTTTAGAAAGATCAAATAGAGGACATAATTTTGAAGATGTAAAAAAAGCATCAAAGTTAATAAGGTTTTATGGATTTAAATTAGGACACCAAATGATGGTTGGACTTCCAGAAAGTACTAGAATTGATGAAATTAATACTGCAAAAGCACTAATAAAACTAAAGCCTAAAATGGTAAGAATATATCCAGTATTAGTTGTAAAAAATACTAAATTAGAAAAAGAATATAAAGAAGGGATATATCAACCATTACCACTAGCACAAGCGATTGAAACATGTAAAGAATTAGTAAGAATGTTTGCTGATAAAAAAATAGACATTATAAGAGTAGGATTGCAAAGTACAGATGAAATATCAGATCCTAGCCAAGAAAAAAGTGAAGTAGTGGCAGGACCATATCATCCAGCATTTAGACAATTAGTAGAGTCAGCAATGTGGTATGATGCAATTGTTGGGAAAATTAAAAAGCTAAATGTAAAAGTAAAAGAAGTAGAAGTGAAAGTGAATCCAATAGATGCAAATAATGTTGTTGGTCATAAAAAAGAAAATGTAAAGAAATTAAAAGAATATTATGATGTGGATTTAGTATTAAAACAAGATGAAAATATAAAACAGGGGAAATCAAAGATAGAAGTAACAAAAACATTCAAAGATTTTGCTTATGAAGAAAAAGAAGAAGAACAAAAAGAATTAAGTAAAAAATAGAAATACATATCTTCGATTTACAATAATTTAGCCACAATTGAATATATAAAATATTTTGAAAAAGTTTTATTTCATAACTATGAGTGCTTTTGAGTGAAACAAAAATTAAATATAATTTTTTATGAAATTAAATGTGCAATTCAAGAAAAAGAATAAAATCACCAAAATTTACAAATAATTGTAATAAAGGTGATTTTTATTATGAAAATTAAAGAAAATATAAAAAATATTATTATAGAAATATCAGGAACTATATTAGGTGCATTTATAATTGCAGTTGCAGTATCATTATTTTTATTACCAAATAAATTATCATCAGGAGGTGTAGCAGGTATTGCAACAATAACATACTATTTGTTAAATATGTCTATGGGAATAAGCATGTTATTGATAAATATTCCTTTATTTCTAATGTCAATCTTGAAAGTAGGAAAAGCATTTTTTGTAAAATCAGTAATAGGAACAATAAGTTTATCTTTATTTACCGACATGTTAGACAAATTAGCTCCACTTACACATGATAAATTTTTAGCATGTATTTATGGTGGAATATTAATGGGAGTAGGAACTGCAATTTTATTAAAGGTAAACAGTTCGACAGGAGGAAGTGATTTAGCAAGTTATATAGCAAAAGCATATAAACCAACTGTAAAAGTAGGAGAAATTATAGCTATACTAGACATAGTAATAGTTGTTTTAAATATGATTTTTTTAAAAGAAATAGAAATTGGTTTATATTCTGCAATTGCAATTTATATAATGGGAAAAATTATAGATATTTTATTTGAAGGAATTTATTTTACAAAATTAATATATATAGTATCTGAAAAGTCAGAAGAAATAGCAAAAGAAATAGGAAAAAATATCGGAAGAGGAACAACAGGAATATATGGAAAAGGTATGTACACTAATAAAGATAAATTAATATTGATGTGTGCTGTAACTAGAAAAGATATTGCAAAAGCAATACAAATTATTAGAAGAATTGATAAGAAAAGCTTTGTAATAATTACAAATTCAAGAGAAGTATTAGGATTAGGATTTAAAAATGAGTAAAATATATTAGATTATGTAGAAGAAATATAATCTTAAGTAATAATATGTCAAAATTCAATTCTATTTAATAAAATAATTAGACAGATTCAAGTATGCAAAATATATTAAAAATAATAAAAAATTTCTTAAATTGAGATACTCTAAGAAAAAAATAAAAAAATAAAATGTTCAGAAATACTGTATTTTCTAATGTTTGTGGATTTACTAATTACTTAAATTTTATGAAGAATTTTTTTTATAAAATATTTTCATAAATTCTTGAAAAAGTGAATATTCTGTGTTACAATGAATATAATAAAACAGAGCAAGATTATTTTGCTTAAAAAGCTGGTGATTCCAACCATAAGAGGAAACTAAAAAAGCGGTGATTCCGACCATATAACAGGAACTTAAAAAAGCGGTGATTCCGACCATATAACAGGAACTTAAAAAAGGGAACCAGAGAGCAAACTCTGGTTTTTTCTACTTTTGAGAGGAGTTAAATAAATGAGCGAAAATTTTAAATTAGTACGAATAAATAGTGATTATTGTAATTATTTAAGAAACTATGATAATAGAGTAATGTATAATTATGGGGAAAAAGAACTAAGACCCTTTATTGGAGTTTTGTTTACAGTAAATGATGTTAAATATTTTGCACCATTATCTAGCCCAAAACCAAAACATTTGAAAATGAAAAACGCTATTGATTTTTATAAAATTGATAGTGGAAGGCTTGGAGCAATAAACTTAAATAATATGATTCCTGTAACAAATGAGCAAATTACATATATAGATTTATATAAAAAATATACTGATCCAAAAGAACAAAAATATCAAAAAATGTTAAAGACACAATTGTTCTGGCTTAATCGTCGTGATAATATGTTAAGAGAAAGAGCAAATCAATTATATGTAAAATATATGAACGGTACTCTTAAAACTAATATAATAACTAGATGTTGTGATTTTCGCTTATTGGAAGAAAAATGTATTGAGTACAGCAGAATAAACTTATTATTTCCTAAGATGCAACACATTACTAAAATAGATGATTTGTACTATATTTATGATAATCTTAATAATCAGGATAATTTTGAAACCGTGGCACAGGCTCTTGATACTCCTGTCAGAAGTGCAACTATTCAGGATATGAGTGAAGACGAAATAAATGATATATTAATAGCACGGCGATTAGACCAGAATAATTATAATATTAATAACATACCGTTTATTGATTCAACAATAGATAATTGAGAGAATCCATATATTTAAGAACAAGCTGAAATATATTTGTTCTTTTTTTAATGTGCTCTGCATGGACAACAATTTGTAAAAAATAAATAAATCTTTACGTGAAAATTCATTGCACATATATGAATTTATATGATATTCTATAAAGAGAGATATAAATAGTAGATTGGAGAAGTAAGAGGGAAAATGAAAGAACAACAATATATATTAGAAAAACCAAAAACTTTTAATTTAAAAGACATATTTGAATGTGGCCAATGTTTCCGATGGAATGAACAAGATGATGGAAGTTATACAGGAATATGGAAAGAAAATGTAGTCAATGTAAAAAAAGAAGGAGAAGACTACATATTTACTGGTATATGTAAGAGTGGAAATTTGGAAGAAGAAATAAAAGAATATTTTGACTTCAATAGAGATTATGAAAAATTAAAAAAAGAATTATCAAAAATTGATGATTACATGAAAGAAAGTATCAAATATGGAAAAGGAATACGAATTTTAAATCAAGATTTATGGGAAACGATTATTTCTTTTATAATATCTGCAAATAATAATATTCCAAGAATTAAAGGAATTATAGAAAGATTGTCAGAAAAATATGGAAAAAAGATAGAATGCAGAGGAAAGAAATATTATACTTTTCCAACTCCAGAAGAATTGAAAGATGTTACAGTAGAAGAATACAGGAAACTAGGATTAGGGTTTAGAGATATTAGGCTTTATGAAACTACAAAAATGATTTTAGAAAGAAAAGTAGATTTAAAAGAATTAGAAGAAAATTCAAATACAATAGAAGTCAGAGAAAAATTGTTAACACTTTCAGGTGTTGGACCAAAGGTTGCAGATTGTATTTTGCTTTTCTCAACATTAAAAAGATTTGAAGTATTCCCGATAGATGTATGGGTAAGAAGAGTAATGAATGATTTATATATAAAAAATGAAGATGAAACAAAAGTAAATAAAAAACAGATTGAAAAAATGGCACAAGACAAATTTGGAAATTTAGCAGGATTGGCACAACAATACTTATTTAATTATAGAAAATTTCATTTTCTATAATTAAAAGAATTGTACACAAATTTCTTTCAGAAATTTGGCACACGAACAAAGACGCGACATGTTAGTTAACTAAAGTATAGAGTATTGATATCATGTCGCTTTTGTTCTAGTATAGGAAAAATCGAGTTTTTCCTATACTAGAACGTCGCTTCGCTCTAACAGTTGCACACAATTTTACTTGCGTAAAATTGGCGCACGAACAATAACGCGGGCTTTAAAATGTTATAAACAGAGATAATGTTCAGAAAAGCCCGCTATTGTTCTAGAGGCGAAGAGAAACGTGATTAACATAAAAATGTCCAAAACGGAAACGTCCCCAATTGGACAAAAATAAGGAGAATTTTTATGGGATTAAGAATTATCTATGGAAAAACAGGTACTGGAAAGAGTAGTTTTTGTTTTTCTGAAATAGCAAAATTAATTGAAAAGGAAGAAAATATATATTATATAACACCAGAACAGTTTTCTTTCACAGCAGAAAAAAATTTAATGAATTTCTTAAAAGAGAAAGCAGTTATTAATGCAGAGGTTATTACTTTTAGTAGAATGGCAAACAGAGCTTTGAACGAAATAGGAGGAAGTAACAAAACGAACTTATCTAAATGTGGGAAAGCGATGCTAATATATTCTATTTTGTCAAAACATCAAAATGAACTTCAATTTTTGGGGAAAAGTGACGAAAATATAGAAATTGGAATGCAAAGTTTGACAGAATTAAAAAAGCATGGAATTACTTTAGAAAACTTAAATAGTGAAATAGAAAAAATAGAAGATAAATATTTAAAAACAAAGTTAAAAGATATTAGTCTAATTTATGAGAGTTTTGAAAACCAAATATCTCAAAATTACATAGAAGAAACTGATTTATTGAATTTTTTAGCACAAAATATAGAAAACTTAAAATGGTTACAAAATAGTATAATATATATTGATGAATTTGCAGGTTTTACAGCACAAGAATATGATGCTATAAAGCAATTTATAAAATGTGCAAAACAGGTAAATATAACAATTTGTATAGATGACTTAGAGATGAATACAAATCCAGATAAAGACATATTTTATTCAAATAAACAAACACTAAAAAAATTAATAAGAATAATTGATGAAAATGGTTTTAAACTTGAAAAACCAGTATTACTTCAAGAACAATATAGATTGAAAAATGAAGAATTAAAATATTTAAGTGAAAATATTTATAATGTGAAATCCACAAAATATGTACAAGATGTGGAAAACTTACATCTATTTTTAGCTAAAAATAGATATTCAGAGATTGAAAATACAGCAAAAACAATTAATCAAATTGTTAGAGATAAACAATTAAGATATAAAGATATTGCAATCATAGCAAGAAATATAGATACATATTCTTCATTAGTAAGAAGTATTTTTGCAAAATATGATATACCTGTATTTATTGATGAAAAAAGAGATTTAAACCAAAATATAATTGTTCAATATGTACTTTCTATATTAGAAATCTTTACGACAAATTATTCTAATGAATCTATGTTTAATTATATAAAGTTAGGATTTTTAGATTTTGAAGAAGATGAATTATTTAAACTAGAAAATTATTGTACCAAATGGGGAATAAAAAGAAATAAATGGAAAGAAGATTTCAAATATGAACTTGAAGATGAAAATAGAAAACAAGAAATACAAAGACTAAATGAAATAAGAAAAGAAATTATAAATCCATTAGTAGAGCTAAAGAAAAATATAGATAAAGAAAGAACAGCAATTAATATTACAAAACAAATTTATTTATTTTTACAAAATCAAAATATAGAAGAAAAAATAAGTAATAAAGTAAAATGGTTACAAGAAAATGGATTTATTGATTTAGCTAATGAATATATAGAAAGTTATAATATCATTTTAGAAGTTTTAGATGAAATTGTATTAGTTTTTAATGAAGACAAGATAAGTATAGACAAATATAGTAAAATCCTAAAAATAGGTTTAAAAAATAGTGAATTAGGGAAAATACCAGCAACACAAGACCAAGTAACATTTGGAGATGTTGAAAGAACAAGAAGTCATAAAGTAGAAGTAGTTTTTGTTATTGGGTTAAATGACGGAATTTTTCCAAGTGTAAATAAAGATGAAGGATTTTTAAATGATGCAGATAGAGAATTTTTGAAAAATGATGGAATAGAGTTAGCAAATGGAACTTTAGAAAATTTGTATGAAGAAAACTTTAATATTTATAAAGTATTTACAACAGCAGAAAAAGAGATTTATTTATCATATTCTTCATCTGATGAAGAAGGGAAAGCATTAAGACCATCTGTCTTAATAAATAAGATAAAAAAGATTTTTCCAAAATTAGAAGAAGAAAGTGATGTTGTTAACAAAAAATATAAAATAGTAAATCAAAATATTACATATGAAGAACTTTTAGAAAAAATTTATCAATTAAAAAACAAAGAAGATATAGAAAAGATATGGTATTTAGTATATTCATGGTATAAAAGTAATTCTGAATGGAATGATAGGCTAGAGCAAGATATGTTAGGTTTGCAATATACTAATATTCCTAAAAAAATAAAAAAAGAAAACATAGATAAATTATATGGTAATGTATTAAATACAAGTGTATCAAGATTAGAACAATATAGAAGATGTCCATTTTCTTATTATTTACAATATGGATTAAAAATAAGACCAAAAGATGAACTTAAAATTCAAAGTTTTAATACAGGTTCATTTATGCATGAGACAATCGATGAATTTTTTAAATATACAAGAGAGCATAATATGAACTTGGCTGAAATTACAGAGGAAGAAATTCAGGAAATCGTCTCAAAAATAATTGAGGAGGACCTAGAACTATCTAAAAATTATATATTTAAAGCGACTGTAAAATATAAAATTTTGGTAAGAAGATTAAAGAAAATCGTTAGTAAAGCTTTAAAATATATTATACAAACACTAATTTATAGTGATTTTAATATTAAAGGAACAGAAGTAGAATTTGATAGAAAAGGTGAATATAAACCAATTCAATTGGAGTTAGATGATGGCAAAAAAATAGAAATTACAGGAAAAATTGATAGAATTGATATTGCAAAAGAAGAAGATGGAAATTATTTAAGAATTATTGATTATAAATCTTCAAGTAAAAATATTGATTTAAATGAAGTTTATGCAGGGTTACAAATACAACTTTTAACATATGCAGATGCTGTATGTAAAGAAGAGGATTTAATTACAGCAGGTATATTTTATTTTTCTTTATTAGAACAGATGGTAAAAGCAGATAAAAAAATATCTGATGAAGAAATAGAAGAGCTAATCAGAAAAAACTTTAAAATGAAAGGGTTAATTGTGGCAGATGTGAAAATCATCAAAATGAATGATAATACATTAACAACTGGTACATCAAAAATTGTTCCAGCAGCAATTAGCAAATCAGGTGAAGTAATAGAAAAATGGACAAATGGTGTAAAACAAGAAGATTTTGAAATATTACAAAAATATATTTATAAAACTATAAAAGACATTTCATCAGAAATATTTAGCGGTAATATAGATTTAAAACCTTATAATAAGGATGGAAAAACACCATGTGAATATTGTGAATATAAATCGATTTGTACATTTGACCCTAGAAAAAAAGAAAATCAATACCGATATATTAATAAATTGACAAAAGATGATATAATATATAAAATGAAAAAAGAATTAAACTAAATTATACTTAAGAGAAAGGATGATAAAAAACATGGGAAGTAAACAAGATGTGCAAATGATGAGAAAAACAAATATGAGAATATTTCCAATATATAAAAGACTAGCCTGGGATTATTTATTTTTCTATACTATAGACTTCCTATTTCTAACACAAGTAAAAGGAATAAGTTCAGCAGATGTTATGCTAAAAAGTACATTTTATGCATTTTTTAGTATAATATTGCAAATCCCAGCTAATATCATTGTAGAATTTTTAGGCAGAAAAAATAGCTTGATATTAGGAAATATTTTAAGTTGTTTCTACATGGTAATAATAATGATGAGTAGAAGTTTATTTGATTTAATTATAGCAGAAGCTTTTAGTGCAATGGCATTTTCTATAAAAAATGTAGCAGAACCTAGCTTATTAAATGAATCTATTCCACCATCAAGATATAAGAGCCAGATATTTTCTAAAATTAGTGCAAAAGGAGCATCAGGATATTATATACTAAGTTCAATTTCAAAAATAATTGCAGGAGCGTTATTTACAATCAATGGATATTTGCCAATTATATGTTCATTAGCAATATCAATAATTGTAACAATATTATCAATAGGTTTTATAGAACCAATAAAAAAGAAGAAAAAAGGTAAGGCTACATTAATGTATATAGAAGAAATAAAAAATGTAAAAGATGGATTCGCATTTATATTAAAATCTGAAAGATTGAAAGCTTTAATATTATGTGCTTCTTTAATATATGCCTTATTATCAGTACTACAAACGTACCATGTAAGTTTACAGGAAGACATAGGATTATCATCTTTTGTTATAGGAATTATTGCAGCAATTGGAAGTATGGTGAGTGCTTATGCATCAAAAGGCCAAGAGCAATTCCATAATAAATTTAGAAATAAATCACTAATTACTATTTCTATGATACTTTCAGTAAGCACAATATTATCTGGTATATTTGGTATTGAAGCAAATAAATATATAGTTTTATTATTGATTGTAATAGTTATGTTTTTTGCATACAATTTTGGATTAGGAATGTTTCATACCATAATAGATAAGTATCTTAGAAATTTTTCTAATGAAAAAATTGATACAAAAATATTTTCAGCATATAGTTTATTCAGAGGATTATTCAGAATGATTGCATGTGTAGTAGCGTCATTTTTATTAGATAAAATGGCAACAGTATATAGCATGATAGTAATTGGGGTAATCTTTACCGTTGTATTTATTTTAATGAAAAAATATATGGAAACAAGAGTAGGGCTAAGACCAGAGCAATATTCTAAGGAAGAAGTAAAATATGATGAATTAAAACAAATATAAGGTTGTGAATTGTGACTATTAAATAAACAAAAAATATGATTATCTAGAGATTGTTTAAAAAATGCATTTTATAACTATGTATGCCTTTAGCCGAAGCTAGAAAGGAATGAGATTTTATATGAAAGATTTAACCAATAAAAATGTGATTCATGTTAAAAGTAATGATATTGAATATTTACAATTTAGAAAATTGTTGGAATACAAAGATATCGTAAAACATGCCTATACATTGGGGCTAGATGTAGGGTTTAAAACAACCACTGCAAATAAAACATCTGCACCACCAGATAGACTTAAATTAGCAGAAGAGTCTTATAAAAGAATATGTAATGATATAGGAAGTAATTATATTAATATTATTCAAGCTAATCAAAATCATACAGATAAAATCAAAACAGTTGTAAAAAAAGTAAATGAAGATAAACCAGACTTTAGTTTGACAGAAGAAGGAATAGAAGATGCATTAATTACAAATAAAAAGAATTTTATATTGGCGACTACAAATGCAGACTGCATTTTATTGATATTTTTTGATCCAGTAAAAAAAGTAATTGCAAATACACATTCAGGTTGGAGAGGAACCATACAAAGAATATCTGTAAAAACTGTAGAAAAAATGATAAAAGAATTTGGTTGTGAGCCAAAAGATATTATTTGTTGCATATGTCCAAGTATAAGAAAATGTCATTTTGAAGTAGATGTGGATGTAAAAGATATGTTCCAAAATGAATTTAAAAATCTAGAAAATTTGAATTTTATAGATATAGAAAATAAAGAGCATAAGGTGAAAATGGCAGATTTTATCGAAGAAAAAACAGAAAATAAAAAGTGGAATATAGATACAGTACTGATAAATAAAATTATGCTTCAAAATGTAGGGCTAAAGCCAGAAAATATTGTGGATTCAGGAATTTGTAGTGTCTGCAATTCAGATATAATTCATTCATATAGAATAGAGAAAAAAGATTATAAAACTGAAACAGCAATTATTGAATTACAAAAATCTGAATAATTATTTGACATTTTATAGGTATATTAGAAAGAACTAGAAAAATCTTTAGTTTTGCAATGCAAGTGAAAAAAATTAAATATTTTATACAATAAGAGAGTGATACTTTCATATGGCATAAAAGTCGCTATGCTTCAATGCTTGTACACAATTTACTAAAATAAAATTGGTGAAGAACAAATTTACAGAAAGCCAAAGAGAAAAAATATATATAATTATATTTAATATTTGTTTTAATTAAAAATGTGTGAACAGAGAAGTCAAAAAATATAATTTATAAAAATATAAAATTGTAGTAAAGGATGTAATAAAAATGTTTGATACATGGGAAGAACTAGAGCAATCAATAAAAGGATGTAATAGGTGTAAATTGTATAAAACAAGACAAAATATTGTTTTCGGTACTGGAAATAAAAATGCTAGAGTAATGTTTATAGGAGAAGGACCAGGAGCAGACGAGGATAGACAAGGTGAGCCTTTTGTTGGAAGAGCAGGAAAATTAATGAATTTAGCATTTGAAACTTTGGGAATTGATAGAAATGAAGTATATATTGCAAATGTGGTCAAATGTAGACCACCATCAAATAGAAACCCAGAAAATGATGAAGCAATGGCATGTTTAAATTATTTAAGAAATCAAGTAATATTAGTAAAACCAGAAATAATAGTTTTATTAGGAAGTGTAGCACTAAAAAATATATTAGGGCAAGAATATGGAATAACAGCATCTAGGGGAAAATGGTTTGAAAAGAAAGAAATAAAATATATGCCAACCTGGCATCCAGCAGCATTATTAAGAGATGAAACTAAAAAAATAGATTTTATAAAAGACTTGAAAAAAGTAGTGGATGAGGTTAATCAAACAACTTAGAATATATCTAATGACATTAAGTTAGAAATTACATTTTTTGAAGATTTTTATAAAATCCAAAGTCATATTATAATAGTTTATGAAATTAAATGTGCAAGTGAAAGAATATTACAGATTCTTACATTATCAAGTAGGAGAATCTCAAACCCCGCTTTGAGAGGTGCCTGCTTGAGAATGTTAGAATTTGTATATTCTGTAATGCAAGCCATTTAATGAATAAAATATTATAATATGACTTTGGTTAGTTAGATAATCATTATTAAAAAATGTAATTTTAACTTAATGTCATTGGGTATGTTCCCCAAAACCATAAGGTCAGTTCTATTGACTTATATTAGTAATAAATATAGAATAGTTGTGAAATAAAGAAAAACATTTATTTAAGTATAAATATCATGAAAAAATCAATAGAAAAGAGGAATTAAGATGATTGAACAAATAGAACAAAAAGCGAATTACTGTTTAAATTGTAAAGTGAAACCATGTTCTCAAAAAGGTTGTCCATTAAATAATAATATACCAGATTTTATTCAGGCATTAAAAAAAGAAGAATATTTAGAAGCATATAAAATTCTATCAGAAACAACAGTCTTACCAGGAGTTTGTGGAAGAATTTGCCCACATGAAAAACAATGTCAAGGTTCATGTGTTAGAGGGATAAAAGGAGAACCAGTTTCAATAGGAGAATTAGAAGCATATGTTTTTGATAAAGTACATGAATTAGGATATAATTTATCAGATTGTTACGAAAAAAAGGAGAAAACCAATAAAAAAGTAGCAATTATAGGTGGTGGTCCAGCTGGGTTAACATGTGCAGGATTTTTAGCAAAAGAAGGTATAAATGTAACAATATATGATAAATATGATTACTTAGGTGGATTATTAGTATTTGGAATACCAGAATTTAGGTTACCAAAAGAAATAGTAAAAACTACAGTAAAAGATATATTAGATTTAGGAATTGAAGTTAAATATAATAAAGAACTAGGAAAAGACTTTGAATTAAAAGACATAGAAAATCAGTATGATGCAATTTTCTTAAGTATAGGTGCAAATGTTTCTTCTAAGATGGGAGTAGAGGGAGAAGAACTAAAAGGTGTATATGGAGGAAATGAATTATTAGAATATAATTTGCATCCTGAATACACTAACAAAAAAGTTATTGTTGTAGGTGGAGGAAATGTAGCAATGGACTGTGCTAGAACAATCAACAAATTAGGAGCAAAAGAAGTAACTGTAGTCTATAGAAGAGCAGAAGAACAAATGCCAGCTGAAAGAAAGGAAATTTTAGATGCAAAAAATGAGGGAATAAAATTTGCTTTTCAAAATAATATAGTAAAAATAATAGGTCAAGATAAAGTAGAAAAAGTAGAGCTTATAAAAACAGACCTAATAAAAAAAGAGGGGGAAAGTAGATTAGTTCCAGTAAATATTGAAAATAGCAATTATCAAGTTGATGTAGATTATATTGTTATGGCATTAGGAGCAAAGCCACAAGAATATGTTAAGGATTTGGGTCTAAAATTGAATAAATGGGGAAACATAGAAGTTAATGATGAATATAAAACGTCTAACCCTAAAATTTATTCAGGGGGAGACTTGGCTGGAATGAAAGGAACTGTCGCATGGGCAGCAAAATCCGGAAGAGAAACAGCAAAAAATATAATAAAATCTATATAATAAATGAAAACACACCTTTATTACAAAGGTGTATTTTCATTCGCTTCAGATTTATTACCTAATATTAATTTTTTAATAGCTTTGAATAAAGATAAAATTTTACTTTCTTTTTTAGTTTTTACATTAATAGCAGTTTCTACACCACCATTTTCTAATACATTATATTTATGTTCTAATTGTGACATTTTTTCAACATAGTAATCATTAAAAAATGTATATCCTTCACAATATCCTAAATATGGTTTAATATTGTATAATTTTTTTCTATAATTTTCTAACTCTTCTAAATTTTGAATATTTGAAAAAGCTTTATCAAAATAACTAGAAACAATCAAATTTTGTGTCCTTAGAAAAGTTATTTTGATTTTCTCTTTTAAACTATCAATTTTCTTAACCATATCATCAACTTTTTTATTTCTATCATCTATTGTAACAATCTTATTATTTAGTTTTATTATATCTTCTTCGGCAAATAAGATATCATCAAGAGCATTTTGAATAGCCATAAAATCTTTTTGAGAAGTTAATTCAGAAAACTTTATTTTAAAATTATCATCACTTCTTAAAGTACTTTTAAATAAAACATCTTCACCTGTAATATAAGCCAACTGATTTACAAGGCAACACTCTAAAGGATAATATGAAGGGCTTGTAGTTTCAAAATTTATTCCAAAATATTTAACATAATCTTTAGGAATACCAATCACTTTTGAAGACATTAATTGAACAGCTGCCTCATTTAATCCTAAGCCATAAATTTTAAATTCTGTATAATCACATAACCCCATTTTAAGAAGATAATTTCTTTTGTCTTTAACTTCTTGAAGATAATGTATACATTCATGAATAGCAAACTCCTCCATATCTTCTTCTGGAATATGTTCATTAAAATATATGGAAGTATTTTTATAATAATAATTAGCTTCTGCCATACCTTCAGGCATTTTTGCTTTATACATATCTAATCTAGATAATTTTATAAATAAATCATTTTCATTCAACCCATAAGATGGAAAAGTTTCGCATAATTTTGAGGCAATATTTTTAGCAATAGAATTTATTTTTAAAGTATCTAACTTTTCAATTACCTCAATTCCATCCTTTTTTAAATCAGATTTAATACTCATTCTTATTCTCCTTAGTATATAATTATCTAACCATATTATACTATAATACGACATGAAATTTGTTTCAAAAATATTAAATATTAATTACAGTTTTGTTACAGAGACAATCCGACAATCCAGACAATCGGGGCCAGGTTATAAAATGTATTTAAGAAATATATATTCAAATTTTAAAATTAGAAAAAGTGAAAGAAAATAATGCTAATGTCGAAATCTGTCGAAATATTTTTGTTGACTTTATGTACTTTTGAATGTATAATATCAGAAAAAGAAAGGAGGGAAACTATGAGTGATATAAATGAAAATATACTTCTAAAAATCTATGAAGAAGTAAAAGATACTAAAGAACAATTAAAAGTATTACCAGAGATAAAAATGCAGGTAGCAAAGATACCAATAATGGAAAAACAATTAGAAATAATAATGACAAAAGAAATACCAGAGATAAAGGAACAAGTAGCAAAGATACCAATAATAGAAAAACAATTAGAAGAAATACCAAAAATGAAAAAACAACTAGAAGAAATACCAAAAATAAAGAAACAATTAGAAAAAATACCATTAATAGAAAAACAACTAGAAGAAATACCAAAAATAAAGAAACAATTAGAAGAAATACCAAAAATGAAAAAGCAATTAGAAGAAATACCAAAAATGAAAAAGCAATTGGAAGAAATACCAAAAATGAAAAAGCAATTGGAAGAAATACCAAAAATGAAAAAACAATTAGAAGAAATACCAGGAATGAAAGAACAAATAGCAATAATACCAAAAATATTACTAGAAATCCAAGATATGAAACAAGAAATACGTCGTATTAGTGGTTCTGTAGCTAGAATAGAAGTAGAACATGGAGAAAAATTAGTTGCACTATTTGATGCATTTAAAGTTAATTCAGAAAAAATCGAAGAACAAAATAAAAGAATTGCTAAATGTGAAGAACAAATAACAGAACAAGGAAATCAGATATTTATTATCAATTCAAAAATAGGAAACCTATAAAAGCCTATTATGAATTTTGAGATATATAATAATAGGCTTTTGCTTAAACATAAGTTATATTTAATCTTTTATCAATTATTTTTTTCATAAATATCCCATATAATTAATTACATTATTGTAAATTAAATTTAACAATGAGTATTAATAACTTAACATGACTTGTACGAAATGGATTATTGCGGTTCAGTAAGAATTTTAATTAATAATTGTAAAATCAAAGTTTTTATAAAAAAGTCTTAAAAATGAATTTTATAACAAAAATTTTTTCTTGCTGAAGTGCAACAATAGATTATTTGCTTGCACTTGAAAATAAAAAATAAAAATGATAAAATTTTTCTGAGCTGTACAAATATGATAGGCATAAATAAAGCAAAAATCGAATTTCGATGACACACAAAAAAATTTGATTTAGAAAATGAAATATAAAATAGGTTTATAGGTAAAGCCAATTGGAACGTTTGGGGTGACGTTCCCAAAAAACTTAAATATATTAATAAGGATGAAATTTAAATTGAGCAAAAAATTAATAATAACAGAAAAACCATCTGTAGCAATGGAATTTGCAAAAGCATTAAAAATAACAACAAACAGAAAAAATGGATATCTAGAATCAAATGACTGGATAATAACATGGTGTGTAGGTCATTTGGTAACTATGAGTTATCCAGAAAAATATGATGAAAAATTAAAATTCTGGAGATTAGATACATTACCATTTATACCAGAAGAATGGAAATATGAAATAATACCACAAGTGCAAAATCAATTTAATATAGTAAAACAATTACTACAAAGAGAAGATGTAGAAGAAATATATAATGCAGGAGACTCTGGAAGAGAGGGAGAATATATCCAGAGGCTTGTTTTCATGATGGCAAAACCAAATCCAAAGGCAAAGATGAAAAGGGTTTGGATAGATTCACAAACAGAAGAAGAAATTTTAAGAGGAATAAGAGAAGCAAAAGATATGTCAGAATATAATAGTTTATCTGATAGTGCATATTTAAGAGCAAAAGAAGATTATCTAATAGGAATTAATTTTTCAAGATTATTATCAATTATATATGGGAGAAGATTAGCAAAAGATATAAATCAAGATAGAGCATCAATTTCAGTAGGAAGAGTTATGACTTGCGTATTAGGAATGGTTGTATCTAGAGAAAGAGAAATAAGAAATTTTGTAAAAACAAAATATTATAAAATAATAGGAGAATTTGGGGAAGAATCTTCAAGTTTTAAGGCAGACTGGAAAGCTACAGAAAAATCAACTGTATGGGAATCACCAAAATTATATAATGAAACAGGATTCAAAAAAGAAAAAGACGCAAAAGATTTTATTTTATCATTAAATGGAAAAAAAGCTATAATAACTGAATTAAAAAAATCAAAACAAAAAGAAAATGCACCATTATTATTTAACTTGGCAGAAATACAAAATGAATGTACAAAAAGATTTAAAATAAAGCCAGATGAAACTCTAGAAATCATACAAAATTTATATGAAAAAAAATTAGTTACATATCCTAGAACAGATGCAAGAGTATTATCTACAGCAGTTAGCAAAGAAATAAATAAAAATTTAAATGGGATTGCAAAAGGATTTAAGAATGAAGAAGTACAAGGTTATATTAATAAAATGGTAGAAGAAAAATATTCTACAAATTTAGCCAAAACTAAATATGTTAATGATAGTAAAATAACAGATCACTATGCAATTATTCCAACAGGTCAAGGTTATGAAAACTACAATAGTTTACCACAACTACAAAAAGATATTTATTTAGTTATAGTAAAAAGATTTTTAGCAATTTTTTATCCACCAGCAGAATATAATAAAGTTCAATTAACAATAGAAGTAGAAATGGATAAAGAAAAGAAGGAAACTTTCACAACAAGTGGCAGAGTATGTATAAATCAAGGATTTTTAGAAATATTAAAACCTATTAATAAAAGCGAAAATAAAAAGAAGAAATCCACAAATGGAGAACAAAATGTGGAAAATAAAGATGAAGAAAATCAAAATAATGTTGATAAATCAAATGATTTAGAAATATTAAAAAAACTAAAAAAAGGTCAAGAAGTTCTAATTCAAAATTTTGAAATAAAAGAAGCAGAAACTTCACCACCAAATAGATATAATTCAGGCTCAATCATATTGGCTATGGAAAATGCAGGAAAATTGATAGAAGAAGAGGAACTAAGAGAACAGATAAAAGGTGCGGGAATTGGTACAAGTGCTACAAGAGGAGAGATTATAAAAAAATTAGAAAAAATAAATTATATAGAAATAAATGGTAAAACACAGATTATAACTCCTAGTAAAAAAGGAGAATTAATATATGATATAGTTGTTCAATCAATGCCAGATATGTTGAATCCTAAGTTGACTGCAAGTTGGGAAAAAGGCTTAGATATGGTAGCAAAAAAAGAAATAAAACCAGAAGAATTTATGACAAAATTAGAAAAATATATCAATAGTAAATTTGATAAATTAGTGATTAAAATGTAAAAGGAGATGTATGGGAAAAACCCATACATCAATTTGGCGTTTATATGCTTAATCTGTGCAAACCCAAGCACGATAGATGTTTGGAAACAGATCTTCAAGCTTGATTGAATGTAACCCATATAAATGAGTACAGCTAATCAAAGCATGTCCCCCAGTAAATTGCCATATTATGATAGCCATTCTACCATGTATTTCTTTCGAAAAGTATTTTTGATACTGTTTGTATACATGTTCGGCATCTATCATTGCAATTACAGGTTGACCTAAAAGAATTGGGCCAATAAGTTCATAGAGTGAACTTGGAACAGTTACTTTTATGCCATATATAGGGTCTAGCAACCGTTCAAATGCACTCCAAAGAGTACCATCATCAGGAGTTCGATACCCATGTTGTACCAAAAGTCTCCCAATCTGTTCCAATGGAACATTTCTACCAAAATACTCCAATATGCATTTTATAATGCAAGGAATATTTCCGCCTCCTGCCATAGTTTTAAATCCGGCTGGAAGTGCTTCACCCTTTTTCAAATAACGACAGTTCCGGTAATCATATATTAAATTAGGGTAGTCATCTTGATTAATAGGTGATGGAATGAATCGTGTATTGATTCCTCCTAAGATTTCCATGCCTGGAAAGTCAAACATTTCTAAAGATTCTTTCCATTTTGCTTCTAATGAAGCAATTTCAATGGAATAGTCTGTGTAAACCTCATGGCTTAACCGTGCTTCTAAACCTGCATTTTTAATAGATTTTAACATAAAAACCTCCTTCTAGAGAAATGAAATACATTTCTCCGATAAAATAAAGATGTGTAAGTCTACATAAAGTATTATAATACTTTTAGATTAAAAAGTCAATTTAAACAATAGTTCCACCATTAACATGTATAATTTGACCAGTAACATATCTAGAATCATCACAAGCTAAATACAAATAAGCAGGAGCTAGTTCAAAAGGCTGACCGGCTCTTTTTAAAGGAACATCTGTACCAAAAATAGAAACTTCTTCAGCAGTAAAAGAAGCAGGAATTAAAGGTGTCCAAATAGGTCCAGGAGCAACAGCATTTACTCTAATATTACTATCTGCTAAAGATAAAGCTAAAGACTTAGTAAAAACAGTAATAGCACCTTTAGTTGCAGAATAATCAATAAGATTTTTCTTACCATCAAAAGCAGTTATGGAAGAAGTATTAATAATACTAGAATTTGCTTCTAGATATGGTAAAACAGCTTTTGTTAAATAGAAAAATGAAAAAATATTAGTTTCAAATGTATTTTTTAATTGTTCAGCAGAAATATCTAAAATACTATTTTGAGGAAATTGGACACCACAATTGTTAACTAAAATATCAACTTTACCAAATGTTTTTAAAGTTTCATTTATAACTTGTGTAGAAGACTCTTCTTTTCTCAAGTCACATGCAATTAAAAGACATTTTCGACCATAATATTCAATAACTTCTTTTGTGTATTTTGCATCTTCATGTTCAGACAAATAGCAAATCACAATATCAGCCCCCTCTTTAGCAAATAAAACACTAACAGCTCTGCCAATACCGCTATCACCACCTGATATTATAGCAACTTTTCCCTGCAATTTTCCGCTAGGTACATAATTATGATTATCAAAGATTGGAAGTGGATTCATTTCACTCTCAATTCCAGGTTGGACAGTTTGATGTTGAGGGGGAAAAGTGATAGGTTGTTGTTTGCATACAGTCTCAAAGTCATAATAAGGAATAAATGGGTAATTGTTCATAATAAATCTCTCCTTTACACATAGTATTATATGTGTGAGTCTTTTATTTATTCATCTATTTTTTTTTAGATTCAAAGAATAATTTAAACTGTGACTTGTAACCAAAAAATTTCTAAAAACTATTTATATTTTTTGAAAAAAGTAGTATAATATAACAATCAAAAAAGGAAGGATACTAGTAAAATGAATACAATATTAGGAGAACTTGGGAAATCTCAAAAATTTGTAACATTAATAAATCAAATAGAAAAAGAAAAAAGTTCGATAATGCTATCGGGCTTGACTGACGTAGGAATGGTAGAACTTTTGACTAGCATAAATGAGTACAGTAAAAGACCAATATTAATTGTTACATATAATGAAATTCAAGCAAAAGAAATATTAGAAAATATAAAAACATTTACAGACAAAGGATATATGTTCCCTAAAAAAGAAATTGTAACATATGACTATATTGCAGAAAGCAAAGATTTACCATATGAAAGAATAGAACTATTAAATAAAATAAAAGAAAAAAGAAAACCAATTATAGTAACTACAATAGAGGCCTTAACGCAAAAATTGCCTCCAAAAGATGTATTATACAAAAATATACTACACTTTAAAATAGGAGATATTTATTCACTAGACGAAATAAAGAAAAAATTAGTTAATTTAGGTTATGTAAGATGTGACTTAATTGAAGGAAGAGGACAGTTTAGTATTAGAGGTGGAATATTAGATATATCAATTTCTGAAAAAATAGGTGTAAGAATTGAATTCTGGGGAGACGAAGTTGATTCTATCAGAAATTTTGCTATTATCAGTCAAAGGTCAATTAACACACTTGACAAAGTAGAAATATATCCGGCACATGAATATATCTTAGAAAGACCTATAGAAGACGTATGTAAAGAAATAAGAAAACAAATAGTTACTGATAAACAAGAAGAAATTACAGAAGAAGACATAGAGCAAATTATTGCAGGAAATTATATTAGTAAGATTGATAAATATTTTGATTGTTTTTATTCTAAAACTGAAACATTATTAGATTACATATCTGATAAATATATTATTGCTTTAGATGAAGAAAGAAAAATAGAGCAAAGAACAATCAACATGAAACAAGATAGAGAAAATTTAATTAATAGCCTAATAGAAAAAGAAAAAATTGTACCACAAGCATTAGAAAATATCGCAGAATATGAGGAGATAGAAGAATTTTTAGAAACAAAAAAACATAATGTATTATATTTAGAAAAACAAGATTCTGTAACGAATAAACAAGCAGAAAAATATATATTCCAATATAGAGAAGTAAATTATTATAAAAGTGAAATAGAAAATTTATTCCAAGAATTGAAAACAGCATTAAAGCAAAAAAAGAGTATATATATTTTAGTAGAAACCAAAGAAAAAGCAAAAAAGTTAAAGGAAATATTAGAACAAGAAGAAATTATATGTAAAATTGAAGAAAAACTAGACAAGACAATAGTAGTAAAAACAGCAGAAAAAATAGTAACAATAGCTGTTGGAAAACTTTCTGCAGGATTTGAAAATTATGAAATTAATCAATTAGTCATATCAGCAGATGAGTTAGTTAGTGGAGAGAAAAAGAAAAGAAAAGCTGTACATTCTGCATATGCCGAAGGAGAAAAAGTTGTATTTGCTGACTTAAAAGTTGGAGACTATGTAGTTCATAGAACTTATGGAATTGGAATATATATAGGTGTTAATACCATAAAAGCAGATGGAACAGTAAAAGACTATATAAAAATAAAATACCAAAATGATGATATTTTATATGTCCCAACAAATCAAATGGATATGATTAGAAAATATGTTGGGGGAGACAAAATTCAACCTAAGCTTAATAAATTAGGAAGTAAAGATTGGGAAAACACAAAAAATAGAGTTAAGAAGAATCTACGAGAAGTAGCAAGAGAGTTAATAGAATTATATGCAAAAAGAGAGAAATCACAAGGCTTTGCTTTTAGTAAAGATACACCATGGCAGAATGAGTTTGAAAATAAATTCCCATATCAGGAAACAGATGACCAACTAAGATGTATAGAAGAAGTAAAAAAAGATATGGAGACATCAAAACCAATGGACAGATTACTATGTGGAGATGTAGGATATGGAAAAACAGAAGTAGCTATAAGAGCAGCATTTAAAGCAGTTATGGACCAAAAGCAAGTAGCATATTTAGCGCCAACAACAGTTTTAGCAGAACAACAATACCAAGAATTCAAAGATAGAATGAAAGACTATCCAATCAAAGTAGAAATATTAAACAGATTTAAAACAGCGAAATATCAAAGAGAAGTCATAAAAAAATTAAAATTAGGAGAGGTTGATATTGTTATTGGAACACATAGAATTCTTAGTAAAGATGTAGAATTTAAAGATTTAGGATTATTAATAATTGATGAAGAGCATCGTTTTGGAGTAAAAGATAAAGAAAAAATCAAGCAATATAAAACAAATGTAGATGTATTGACAATGACAGCAACACCAATTCCAAGAACATTACATATGTCAATAGTTGGTGTAAGAGATATGTCTGTTATATATGAACCACCACAGAACAGAAGACCAGTTCAAACATATGTATTAGAATATGATAAAGAAGTAATAAAAGAAGCAATAACAAAAGAATTAGAAAGAAACGGGCAAGTATTTTACATATTTAATAATGTGGGAAGTATAATTCAAAAAGCAGATGAAATATCAAATTTAGTTCCAGAAGCAATTGTTAGTTATGCACATGGTAGAATGACAGGAACACAAATAGAAGAAATTATGGACGACTTTGTGCAAAAAAAATCAAATGTATTAGTATGTACAACCATTTTGGAATCAGGAATTGATATACCAAATGCAAATACTATTATAGTAGAAAATGCAGATAGAATGGGATTAGCACAGCTATATCAAATACGTGGAAGAGTTGGTAGAAGTGATAGGCAAGCATATGCATATATCACATATAAAAGAGATAAAATGTTATCAGAAGTTGCAGATAAAAGATTAAAAGCTATAAAAGAATTTACAGAATTTGGTTCAGGATTTAAAATTGCAATGCGTGATTTGGAAATAAGAGGAGCAGGAAGCCTACTAGGAGAAATCCAATCAGGGCATTTAGAACAAGTAGGGTATGATACTTACTGTAACTTGCTAGATGAAGTTGTAAAAGAAATAAAAGGAATTGATGTAAAACCAGAAGTAAATGTACAAATAGATTTAAATGTAACTAGCTACATACCAGATGAATATATATCAGATTCAAATCAAAAAATTGAAATTTATCAAGATATTGCATTATGCAAGAATGAAGAAGATATCCAAAATATTATTGATGAAATTATTGATAGATTTGGTAATATGCCAGCAGAATTAGAAAATTTAATTGATATTGCTAGAATAAAGTATCTAGCAAAAGACTTGAATATATCAAAGATTGCAAGCAAGAAAACAGCAGTTGTATTTACGTTTGAAGAAGGAAAATTTGATTATGATGTACCTAATTTAGTTAAAAAATATGGCAATAGATTGAAATTTTCAGCAGGTATAAAGCCAATGATTACTTTAGAAATTGGAACAAATAATGAAATGAAAATTTTAAATGATGTGACAGAATTTTTGAAGACATTAAAGGAATATAGAATTGAAAATTCAGATTAAAAAATAATATATTATAATATAGATAAAAAGTATATTCTAGTATCAAGTGATTGAGAAAGAATATACTTTTTTATTATAGGAAATGTAATTTTTTTCACTATTGTTATATAGTAAAAAAGCTATGCTTCTTGAATATACAATTTATCATTTATAGCAACTACTATATATTTTTTTAATTTTTTTATATTTCTCATTTCTTCTGCATTTGCGTATCTTTCTATTTGAATACGTGCTTCTTTTTGTTTTTTGGTAAGTTGATTTTCATTTCCATTTTTTAAATATTTAAACTCTATCATTACCCAATAATAACCTTTATCTAATTCTTTAGGTATCAGTACGATATCACTATAATTCCTACCTAGTTCTAATTCTGATTTTACAATAAATTTTTTAGTACTTCTTGCTATGCAATAAAACATTATTTTTATATATTTTTCATCAAAATTCTGATAATCTCTATTTGATAAATTATTTAAATACTCTTGTAATAATTCAATTATTTTATCAATTTTTCCTTCTTTTAATATTTCTTTTGATATATCGGAATAATTGACATTTATTGTAAAATCTGCTTCTTCTCTTATTACTTTCAAAAAGTATTCTGCATATATATCTTTTATTACTTGGTTTGGGACCTTTAATACAGGGTCTCCTATATCTTCTCCTACTATAGTTAAATATCCTAAATAGTACAACATAGATAGCATTTCCTTCTCTTCAAAATCTATGGCTGGATTAAACTGTTGAACTATTTTTGTAGATATTCCTTCACCCAATACAGTTTTTTCTATTATTTGTAATCTATTTTCTCCTTTACAAAGTGTTAGCATATTTCCTAATTTACTATAATCACTTGCTATATTTACATCAACTAGTTCATCTGGTATTTTTTCAAAACTTAAATATTCATTTAGAAAATATAAACTCATATTTGAATTGTATATATTTTGTTTTGCATTTATAGAAAATTTATATCCATCATAATTTTCCTTCATTATAGGCAATAATTCTTCTTGTTCTTTTTCTGGAATATTTTGTTCTTTCATTAATATTTTTATTTCTTCTTTGGTAAATCCTATCATTTCGTTGAATCTTGGATCTCCAGTTAAATCAGAAATTATATTAAAACCAGATGTCATACTATCAAGTGTTATCGGAGCAACTCCTGTTATAAATATTCTATCTATTACACTTTCTGTTCCTTCTTTTAATATTTCATACCATTTACGTACTTTACCATTTTTAGAAACAAGATTTTTAAAATGTTCTGTTTTGAATCCTAACAGTTCATTAGCAAAATGGTCATATTCATCAATTATTACATAGATTTTTTTTCCTTGTTTTTGATTTTTAAATGCTATTAATAAATTATTCAATAATCCCTCAGCTGTCATATCAGGATTTATATAAAAATCTAAGTTATAACTTTTTATAAAATCTGATATTGATGCTGTTACTTTTTCCTTAAATCCCTTTATTGTTGTTTCTTCATCTGATGTATCTATACCTGAAAAATTAAATTTTAAGATATAATAGCTATTTCTTAATTTAGTCGGATTTTTTCTTATATAAGTATCTTTAAATAATACTTCAAACTTATCTTGTTTTTTTATATCATAATAATTCCATAATAAATTTGTAAATAAAGTTTTTCCAAATTTTCTTGGTCTTAAAAACATTATATATGTTTGTGCTAAATTTTCTAATTGTTCTATATATTTTGTTTTATCCACATAATAATAATCATTTTCGATTAATTTTTCATAATCGCTTATTCCATAAGGTAACTTTTTCATTTTACTTACCTCTTTTCTTTTTTACTTTTATAAGTAGTATTGTACTATATTAATATCTAAAAAGCAAGTAAAAAAACGCGATAATATATTGACTAAAGCCAACAATAAATATTATTTGGCAGATTTAGGATTGGGGCAAGTAATATATGATGCAGTAGTAAAAAGACCTGATGGAATTTATGTATTGCCAATAACAGCATTAAAAAATTAAATAATATGATAAAAATTCTTAGCAAGGTAAAGCTAGCAAATTAAAATAAACAAGGGTTTGTATCTTTTTTTAAAAATATGGATAAAATATATTGATAAAACTACAAAAAAATTATAAAATACAATCATACAAAAATTAAAGTATGGTTGTTTTTTATACATAATAGCCATATTGATAAAATATCATTACAGAAAGAGGGAATATTATGGAAAAATCAAAAGTATATTTTACAGACTTTAGAGCAAGACCAGGATATAACTTATTACAAAAATTAGAAAAATTAATGAAAAAAGCAGGAATTGAAAATATTGATTTTCAAAACAAATATGTAGCAATCAAAATACATTTTGGAGAACCTGGAAATTTAGCATATCTAAGACCAAATTATGCAAAAGTAGTTGCAGATGTTGTAAAAGAATTAGGAGGAAAGCCATTTTTAACAGACTGCAATACATTATATGTTGGAGGAAGAAAAAATGCTTTAGACCATTTAGATTCAGCGTATGTAAATGGATTTAGTCCATTTTCAACAGGATGTCATGTAATCATTGCAGATGGACTAAAAGGTACAGACGAATCATATGTAGATATAAATCAAGAATATGTAAAAACAGCAAAAATCGGTAGAGCCATTATGGATGCAGATATAGTTATATCTTTAAACCATTTCAAAGGGCATGAAGGAACAGGATTTGGAGGAGCAATTAAAAATATCGGAATGGGTTGTGGTTCAAGAGCTGGAAAAATGGAAATGCATAGTAGTGGAAAGCCAATAGTGATTTCAGAAAATTGTAAAAAATGTAAACAATGTATAAAAATATGTGCACATGGTGCTATTTCATATAATGAAGAAGGAAAAGCAGTAATAGACCATAACAAATGTGTTGGATGTGGTAGATGTATCGGGATTTGTAACTTTGATGCAATTGAATCACCAAATGATGAATCAGCAGATATTTTAAATAGAAAGATGGCAGAATATGCACTAGCAGTAGTAAAAGACAAACCACAATTTCATATTAGCCTAATTTGTGATGTGTCACCAAACTGTGATTGTCATGCAGAAAATGATGCACCAATTGTACCTAATATTGGAATGTTAGCATCTTTTGATATGGTAGCTCTAGATAAAGCATGTGCAGATTTAGTCAATAAGCAAGAAGCATTTCAAAATAGTGCATTAGGGGAAAATATCAAGAAAAAAGTAGAAGGACATGACCATTTCCATATCAACCATCCTGACACAAATTGGGAAAGTCAAATAGAACACGGAGAAAAAATTGGTTTAGGAAGTTCTGAGTATGAATTAATTGAAATGAAATAAAAAAAGTCACACCCTTGATTCCACCATCGGGGTGTGGTAATAACACCAATATGATGAGATGGTAACCACTATTTTAAAGTGGTCTCCTTACTTCTATTTATATTATATCATAAAATTGTATAAAGTAAATAGAATTTGAAAAAAATAAATTATATAAATAAAACTGGAGGCTTTTATGCAAGTAATATCAAGTAAAGATAATGAATTTATCAAAC
The DNA here is from genome assembly GCA_930982035.1 of uncultured Clostridium sp. Classification (GTDB taxonomy): domain Bacteria; phylum Bacillota; class Clostridia; order TANB77; family CAG-508; genus CAG-269. The sequence continues at coordinate 955 of CAKNJL010000014.1, read as the reverse complement.
ACATAAAAAAACTAAAAGACAAAAAATACAGAGACTTAAACAATGAATATATCATTGAAGGAATAAAAATTATAGAAGAAGCTATCAATGAAAAAGCAAATATAAAACAAGTAGTTATTTGTGATGACTGTGAAAAAACATCAAATATCTCAAAAGAACTTATGTACGAAATTGCAAGATATGAATGTATATATGTAACAAAAAAGATATTTGACAGTTTAACAGATGTGTCAAATCCACAAGGAATATTAGCAATAGTAGAAAAAAACGCAGTAAAATCAAAAATAAGTAATATAAAAAATGGTGAAAAATCAGAGACAATAGATGTTGAAGAAAAAGAAATAATAGCAGAAAACGAAATTGACTACAATCAAGACATTATAGTAGCATTAGATGATATTCAAGATCCAGGGAATTTAGGAACAATTTTAAGAACAGTAGATAGTATTGGAATTAATCAAATATTAGTATCAAAAGGAACAGCAGATAGCTATAATCCAAAAGTTGTACGTTCAACAATGGGAGCTATATTTAGAGTAAGAATAATAGAATGTGAAGATCTAGAAAAGACATTAAAAGAAATCCAAAAACATAATTTTGAAATTGTAGTAACATCATTACAAACAAAAAACAGTATATATGATATAGATTACAAGAAAAAAGTAATTGTAATAGGTAATGAAGCAAATGGAGTAGAACCAAGGATACAAAAGATAGCGGATAAAAAAGTAAAAATACCAATGCTAGGAAAAACAGAAAGCTTAAATGCCTCAGTAGCAACAGGAATTATATTATATGAATATGTAAGACAAAAAATAGGGTGAGAGATTGGGGGAAGGTCCATGGGAAAAAGGGATAGAGGGACGGAAAAGGGGATTGAGGGACGGTCCTTGGAAAAAGGGGATTGAGGGACGGTCCTTGAATCCCTGTTTTTAAATAATAAGAAACAAATTTT
>CAKNJL010000013.1 GCA_930982035.1 uncultured Clostridium sp. | reverse complement strand
TTAGTACAATAGTTATTACTAAAGCTATTAAAGTTATACCATTATTAGTATTGTTTATCAACTTAAATTTTATCATAAGACTACTCTCCCTTTCTTTTGTTTATTTCCTATCTTTTATTCTTTTTTATCTGCATTTATTAATTCATTTTTTTACTTGTATTTTTATTGTATTCTGCTTTTTAAAATAATACATTTACATTTTTGGTTTATGTAAAATATATTCTTTCTATTTTTGTAAATAGTATTTACTTTTTTATACTTTTTATTCTAATAATGATATTCTTTTTTCAATGTTCTTTCCTATTTACAAAAATAGATTTTTGACATTTTTATTTTACACGTCTAAATGAATTAAATCAATACGTTGTAGTAAAATATTTCTTTACGGTTTCTTTGGTTTAGATACTCTAAGAAAAACATAAACATTAAAAATCACTAAAAAATACAGTGATTTTTAATTTATTAATTAGTTATTTTCTAAAATTTTTTAGTAATATATTTTTTATTTTTACTTTAAGTTTTGTTCAAAATTTTTTGATTTTTTGTTGACTTTAATATATTTTATTGATAAAATTTAGGCAGAAAAAAATTTCTTAGAGTATCTAACTCTAGGATTTTTTTGTTTTCTTTTTAGCTATTAACAACATATATACCTATTATAATCTTTTACAACTTTTTCCTTCATTTTTTTACAAATTCCTATATTATTTTCCTACTTATTGTGATATAATGATAAAGATATATTTCAAAAGGAGATTCATATGAGCGTAAAAGATTTGGAATTAAACAAACAACTTAATATAGAAAACACAGGTGTTGCCAAATTGAATAATAATGAAAAGTTAAACGAGAAAAGAGAATTTCATCCTGTTGAAAATTACAATCCAACAGATAGTAAGAGTATATCTAGTAAAGCCTTTAAAATTTTGGGCATTTCATTATGTGCATTTATTGTTTTACTATTAATCGTCTATTTTGTTTTTACATTTTTAAATGCTAATAATGAAAACATCGTTTCTGGCGTTTTTATTAAAGGCGTAGATGTTTCTGGTTTGTCAGTTGAAGAAGCCACAGATAAAATAAAAAATTATATTGTTGAAAACACACCAGAAAATATCATTTTAGTACATAATGATTATGAAACCAGTATTCCGATATCTGCACTTAGTGTCAAATTTGATGTTGATTCTGCTGTTGAACAAGCATATGAGATTGGTAAAAATAGCAATATATTTGATAATAGTTTTAATGCTTTAAAGACTTTAATTTCTCACACAGATATAGAACTTAATGCAACTTTAGATGAAGAACAACTAAAAACTGCTTTAAATGATATTTCTACTAAATTGCCAGACACAGTTAAAGAAAGTGCATATTATATTGACGGAAATAATTTAATAATAACAAATGGTTCTGAAGGTAATGTTGTAAATGTAGACCAAATGTGTACATATATAAAAAATGGAATTTTCAATTTTACTTTAAAAGATAGGTCTTTAGATATTGCAACTGTATCTAAGCAACCTTCTGCAATCAATATAGATAAAATTTATGAAGAAATTCACAAAGAACCAGTTGATGCTTATTTTACACAAGATCCATATGCTGTATATCCTTCTGAAAATGGTTTAGATTTTGCAATATCTTTAGATGAAGCAAAAGATATGCTATCAGAAGAAAAATCAGAATATGTAATACCTTTACAAACATTATATCCAAATGTAACTACTAATATGATTGGTGCAGAAGCATTTCCAGATTTACTATCAACTTATTCTACCAAATATTCTACAAGGGACACTGATAGGACAACAAATTTACAATTGGCTTCCTCAAAAATTAATGGAACAGTTTTAATGCCAGGAGAGACATTCTCATATAATCAAGTCGTTGGGGAAAGGACTATATCAGCAGGATATAAAGAGGCTCCTATATATGTGAGCGGAGAGGTTGTAGATGGCTTGGGTGGTGGAATTTGCCAGATAACATCTACTTTATATAATGCTGTATTATATGCTAATCTAGAAATTGTGGAAAGAAGTAACCATCAATTTGTACCTTCATATGTTACAGCAAGTCGTGATGCTACTGTTGTATATGGCTCTATAGATTTTAAATTTAAAAATAACAGGAATTATCCTATCAAAATACAATGTTCAGTTTCTGGGGGAATTGCTAAATTTGATATATATGGTTTAAGAACTGATAATGAGTATGAAGTAGAAATTTCATCACGTGTTACAGGAAGTACCGCTGATTCAACATATTCAGAGGCTTATAGAATACTAAAACAAAATGGTCAAGTTGTAAGTAGTGAATTGTTATCAAAAGATACATATAAGAGACATTAAGCTTAAGTCGCTAAATGTCTCTTTTTTACATAATGAATTATAAAATTTTTTTAAAAAATTACATACTTTACTTGACAAAGTCATAAATTATATTTCCTATAAAAACTCTTGGAATATATCATTCCAAATTTTTTTATTTTCCACTTTTATATATTTTAATTAATTAAAATATAATTAAATTATTGCTTTTTACGTTTTTTATTTTAGCTCATTTTTTAAGTTATTTATTTCTTCTTCAGTCAGACCTGTTGTATTTTTTATTATTTCGATTGATATCTTATTTTTTAATAGCTTTTTTGCTATTTCTTTTCTACTTTCTTTTCTTCCTTCTTCTCTCCCTTCCTCTAGTCCTTTTCTTCTAGCTTCATACATTTCTGTATTATAAACTAATCTACTTCTTTCCCTTATTTCATATATTTCTCTTTCTTTTTCATCTGCACTCATTTCTTCTAATTGTTCTATTGCTTCTTTAATTTCCCCTTCTTCTTTTTTACACTTTTTCATCATTTCTTCATCGCCCCCTATTACCAATAACCATTTTTCTAATAAATCCCCTGTTCTTGGTTTGTTTTCTTTAAATTTTGTTAACTCTATTATGTAATAACTTATCATATCTGTTAAATATTCATCTTCTTTTTCATATCCCATTTCTGCATATCTTTTTTCTTGTGTTTTTTCAAATTTTAATTTTGCTATACTTAAGTAAGCATTTCTTTTTAATATGTTGTCTGTTGTTATACATATTACTATTGTATTTTTTGCATCTGGATATTTTTCTGATACTTTTATATCTCCTGCTACTAATTTTGAACTATATACAACTAGTCTTTTATCTATTGCTGTTGTATTTCCTACTTGCATTTCAATATCAAGCATAATCTTTTCATTTATCTCTGCTTTTATATCTAGTATACTTAGTTTTTCTTTTATTGATTCCTTTGGAATTTCTGAGTTTTTTATTTCGATTTTTTGTATTTTTATTTCTAATATTGCCTCCAATAGGCTTTTTAATATTCTTTCATTCCCTCCCTTCCCAAAAATTCTTTTAAATACATAATCATTTGATAATGGTAATATATTTACCTTATTTGTTTCTTCATTATTTTTCATTTTTTTCTCCTTCCATTTTAATAAATTTTGTTTCCTTTTTCAAGCTATTTCATTGGTAAATTTTTATCTATAGTATATGGGAATATTAAGAATTAAAATTGATAAATAAATTTTATATAGTTAGAAATTTTTTATTATTTTATAATATATATTTGTATTGTGGAAAATTTAGACTTAATTATTGAACTTAAAACACGTAAAAATCAACAACAAATTTTTTTGTGATTATAACATTAATATGCATATTTTTATTTACTTTTTCTAAAAAAACTAAAAAAATGACTTTCTTTAATTATATAGATTATATATATTAAAGTTTGAATAAAACTATAATATTTAATTATATTTTGAAATTAATTTATGAATTAAAATATTAAATTTTTTATAAATCTTCTAACCATATTGACAATATTTTACAGTATAATTATAAAAATTTCAATAGTTTTTTATATTTTTTCTTCAATTTTTAATTTCAAAAAAATCCTTAAAATTACGTTTTTAAGGATTTTTTTGATAAAACTTTTTTAATGAACTAATATTCCACTTCCTGTATCTGTTACTACTAAAATATCTTCTTCTCTTCCATTTTCTGCATTTATATAAACCAAAAATTGTTTATCATCTACATTTCCAGTAAATTCATAGCACAAAATTTCACTTTTCCATTCAGTAGGAATTATAGCCAATCTTTCACTAGTAATTTCTAGCTTAGAATTCAAATTTTCTTTTGCCTTTTCACTACTAATTTGCACATTACTTACATCTCTTTCTGTATGATTATTCAAATATCCTGTAGTTTCTATTCCCAAAATATCACCATTGTCCAATGCTATTTTTACCTTTATCAAATCAGGGTAAGCAATTACATCATTTTGCACATAAGCATAATTTATAGTTGTAACTCCTTCTTGTGTCACATAATATGTCTCTTTCATGTTAGGAAATCCTTTTTCCGCCAAGAAATTTTTTCCTTTTTCAGTTGCTTCCTCTTGTGAAATTATTTCTGAATTAACTTCTCTATTTGTATTCATATATATTACATGACCACCTTTTTGAGATATTGATATATTTATATTTTCATCATTATTGCTAGTTGCTGAAAAGCTATATGCTGGGATATTTGCATTTTCTGATAGTCCTAAGCTAGACATTTCTTTTATATTTCCTTTTCCTATAAAATTTTCTGCTATTTCTTTTGCTTTATTTTCATCTATGTCTTCTCCTGTTAGGCCTTTTTTCTCACTACTTGTAATATGCTCAGAATATGCACCATCATATATTAATCCAGAATATTCATGAAAGTTCTCTTCTAAATTGCTAAAACTTTCTTTTGACACATTATCTACTTGTTGTGCAAATGCTACTGTTCCTTTTTTAGTCAACTCTCCCCATTGAAATCTTCCACTATTTAAATCTTCTGATAATTGATTTAAGGTATTTTCTAATTCTGTACTATATGTGTGCAATTCTTCTAAGTTGCTTAAGTCTTCTTCTGTTAAACTTTCATTATATATATTTTTTCTTGATAATGAATAACTATAATCACTAACTTGATTTAAGAATTTTTCTGTATTCTCTAGCTCTTGGCTTTCTATTGGTAACATGCTTAAATAACTCTGTGCTAAATTTGCTTCTCTCCATAAGTTTGTTAAAGTTTCTGCTCCATGCTCTGGAGTTGTTGATATTAATGCTTTTGCCAAATATGTTTCTACATTTTGGACATAATCTACTACTTCATAAAATGCCATATTATATGAATTTTCTGATGCTTGTCTATATTCTCTTTGCTTTTTATATAATATGATACCTAATATCGCAACAGCAATCAAAAGAGCGACAATAATACTAAGCATATGTCCTTTCTTTAGTCTTTCTTTCCATTCTATTAATTTATTCATATTCTTTTCTTCCTTTCTATCCTTTTATTTACAAAATCTATGTTTCCCTATTGTTATTACATGTGGCCTTGACCATATCCATTTATTTGTTGCAGTATTTGGATTAAAATAATACACACAACCACCTGTTGGATCCCAACCATTCATTGCATCTTGTGCTGCTTTATATACAGTTGAGCCTTCATCAATTGGAGCATTAATTTGACCATCTGCTACAGCTGTAAAAGCTCCTGATTGATATATAACGCCTGATATTGAATTTGGAAATCTTGAGTCTTTTACTCTATTTAAAATCACTGCACCAACAGCCACTTGTCCTTCATATGGCTCTCCTCTCGCTTCTCCATTTATAGCTCTTGCCATTAATTGAATATCTGATGTATTAGATGTACTAGCATAACTAATATTTTGCTCTGAATTATTTTTACTTAAAACGACTATTATTATAAACATTGTTATCAATAAGATAAAACTTGCCAATATTTTTACAATTTTTTTCACTATATCACCTCTAGTTTTCTTACAATTCACAGTCTTAAATCTATTTCATAAAATGTATATATATTAATATTATTTTATAACCTGTACATTATAAGCTAATTTTTATATTATTTTTTCTCTTTTTAAAAAAAATTATTCCAATTTTTGAAATTTTATTATATTTATGTTAAAATTGTGATATAGAAAATAAAAAAGGAGATTATGATGAAAATTTTAATTTTTTATGCATCTTATGGCGGAGGACATTTAAATGCTGCTAAGTCAATTAACAATTGCTTAATAGAAAATTATAAAAATATTGATGTAGAATTAATAGATTGTATGAAATATGTAAATAAAACCATAGAGAAAATGACTACTACTGCATATAATCAAATGGCAAAAAAAGCACCTTGGGCTTGGGGTAAAATTTATGCAGATTCTCAAAAGGGTCCACTTGCACATATTTCTAGCAGGTCTAATAAATTTTTAGCCATTAAATTATTAAGACTTTTAAGAGAAAAACAACCAGATTTAATTATTTCTACACATCCTTTTGGAAGTCAAATGTGTAGTTATTTAAAAAGAAAAGGTAAAATACATGCAAAAATTGCTACTATTATGACAGATTTTGCGCCACATGACCAATGGTTAGTCGGTTCAGATTTTACTGATTTCTATTTTGTAGCACATGAAAAAATGAAAGAATATCTAATAAAGAAAGGTATTTCAGAAAATAAAATATTTGCAACTGGTATTCCTTTATCTAATAGGTTTTTGAAAACTTATGATAGAGAAAAAATCTTTTCAGAATTAAACTTAAACCCTGATAAGAAAACTATTTTGTTTTTTGGAGGTGGTGAGTTTGGTTTAGGTAAAACTAGAACTGTTGAAATATTTGAAGGTTTTGTAAAATATTGTACTGATATGCAGATACTTGCTATAGCAGGAAAAAATGAAAAAATGAAATTAGCTTTTGAAAAAGTTGTTTCTAATTATAATGCAAAAGATAGGATTATTGTTTTTGAATATACAACTCAAGTACCTGAATTTATGAGTATTTCTGATTTAGTTGTTACAAAACCTGGTGGATTAACAACAACTGAAAGTCTAGCTTCTAACTTGCCTATGATAATTATTAATCCTATACCTGGTCAGGAAGAAGAAAATGCAGAATTTCTTGAAAATAATGGTATTGCTGTTTGGATAAAAAAAGATGATGATGTAATTGATATTTTGGAAAATTTGTTTTCTCATCCAGAAACTTTAAATAAAATGAAAGAAAATACAAAAAAATTAGCCAAATTGCATTCAACACAAGATATTTGTGATATTTTATTAAAAAATTGTTACTAGACATTCATTATTGTTTACCACAATAAACGAAAACTCATATTGAGTTTTCATAGTAAATAATTAACAGTTATAAATTTTATTGAAAACTATCTGTTTAGAATAGATTACTATATCATTTCTTATTTTTAAAAACCTGAACTCAAAATTTAGTATAAAATACTTTGAGTTCAGGTTTCTATTAGTCATTATGACAAATCTTTTGTTAAATAGATCTGTCCATCTAGGAGATATGGTATCCATTTGGAAGATATCTCCATAATAGACGAAGGAAGTAAAATTCTCCCTTTATTATCAATTTTTCTTATGCCTATTATTTTCACACCTTCTAGGTCTTTCGACTCTGGAATAAGTAGAATATCCTTTCCTTTTATGGAAATCACTACTGTATTCTTTCCTTTTAAATTTGACCGGCTAATAAGTCTCTTTGAAATTGTTACTCTGTTCGAATTGGTCATATTTTACTTCCTTTCTAATATTCATATATAAATATTATACTAAATTTCTGTGTTTTGTCAATTATGTATACCAATAAAATTCAATTCACAATAACTTTTTTATAATATATTTCGTATTTTAATAAAAATATCCTTTACATCAGATAAATCAATAATAACTATAATTCTCTTCTTCCTTCTAAAGCTTTTGTCAAAGTTATTTCATCTGTATATTCTAAATCTCCTCCAACTGGTATTCCGTGAGCTATCCTTGTAACCTTTATTCCCAAAGGCTTTATTAATTTAGATAAATACATAGCAGTAGCTTCTCCCTCTACCCTTGGATTTGTTGCCAAAATAACCTCTTTTACTGTCCCATCCATTAATCTTGATAATAATTCTTTTATTTTTATATCATCTGGACCTACTCCATTCATAGGAGAAATTGAACCATGTAAAACATGATATACACCTTTAAATTCATGTGTTTTTTCCATTGCTATTATATCCCTTACATCTTCAACAACACATATTGAAGAAACATCTCTTTTAGGATTGCTACAAATTGGACATGGATCTGTATCAGAAATATTAAAACATTTGCTACAATATTTTAAATTCTTTTTAGCTTCTAATATTGAATTGACAAATTCTTTTGTTTCCTCTTCTGAACTATTTAAAATATAAAATGCTAATCTTGCCGCTGTTTTATGTCCAATACTTGGCAATTTTTCAAAACTTTCTATTAATTTTTCTATTGATGGTGAATATAGTGACATTTTTTACCTCCACATTAATGTTATTTTTTTATGGAATGTATATATATTAATATTAAATAAATTTCGAATGTGATTGGAGAATGATTAGAAAATCTTAAATAATTTTATGGAAAATGTTCGCGCCGAGCAAAGCGAGGGCTAAGTGAAAGGGTGCCATAAAATTATTTTAGATTTTCTTAACATTCGGATTGAACCGAGAAATTTATTGAATATTAATATATATACATTCCTATTAAGATTATTGGGTTGTAAATACTAACAAAAAGAGATTATATGGAAACCCTATAATCCCTTCTTTTTTACATAAATCCTGGTAAATTAAACTTTCCTAACTGTGCTGCTTGTGCATCATCTACTTTTCTTAATGCCTCATTTACGCATGTTAAAATTAAATCTTCTAACATTTCCACATCATCTGGGTCTACCACATCTTTTTGTATTTTTATTTCTTTTAGCACTTTTTGTCCTGAAACTTTTGCAGATATTGCTCCTCCTCCTGCTGTTGCTTCAAATTCCTTACCTGCCAACTCTTCTTGAGATTTCTCCATATCTGCTTGCATTTTCTTTGCTTCTTTCATCAAGTTATTTATATTCATTCCGCCAAATCCTCCCATACCTCCTGGGAATCCACCTCTTTTTGCCATCTTCTCACATTCCTTTCCTTTATTTTTATCTAAATTTTATAATAACTTTTAACCACATTTATATAGTTCTTTAGTTATATGAACAACAATAATTTTTTATTTATAACATTTTAATCAAAACCCGTGTTATTGCTTGGTATCAATTTTACGCAAGTCAAAATTGTATGAAATGTGTTTTTATATATTGTTATTCTATCACATTAAATGGTATATCTGATTCTTTAGCTAAATCTCCAATATTTTTCTCTTCATTAACCTGATTTACATTTCCTACATTTGTTATATATTTTATATTCATTGGTTTTCCTGATGCCATTGACACCAAATTAGTTAATTCTTTTATATTTTCTTGTTTTTCCAAAACTGTCTTACCAAAAGATGTTAAACCATTTGGAAATTCTATTCCTACTGTCATGTCATTGATTTCCCTAGCTTGAGTATTTAGTAAATTTGTGTATAATACTATTTTTCCATTTTGTTTTAAACCTTGTAATATTTGTGGCCAATATTCCTTCACATTTCCAGAATATGATGATGCTTTTTGCTTTGGCATTTTTGGAGTATTTGTTGTCTTTTTCTCATCTTTATTAACCACATTTGTAACTGCATTATTATATGCTACCTTAACCCCTGAATTTGTTTGCTGAGATATATTGTTTGTATTTACACTATTGTTTGCATTTATTTTATTATTTCTTAAATATTTCTCTATTTTAGTTATTCTCTCTTCTAAATTGCTATCATCGCTTGAAGTAAGCTGATTACACAATTTTATAATTCCTGCTTGAAAAACTATGACCTTTTGCGTAGAAAATTTCATTTTATTTTCTAGTTCTGAAAATTCATAAACTAAATTTATTAGTCTTTCTTTTTCTACTTCTTCTGCAATCTTCTTGACATTGTTTTTCTCTTCTTCACTGTATAATTCTACATTATTTGTTGCTTTATATAATAATATATCTTTTATATATTTTATTATTTCCCACAACAAATTGGAAATGTCTTTTCCCTCTTCTAAGACCTTATTAACCGTTATCAATGCCTTATCTACATCATAGTTTATAATGGCTTCTACTATATCGTGAACAAATACAATTTTAGGTATTCCGACTAAATCTTTAATTTTATCTTCATCTATTTTGTTTTCTCCATCTTGTATACATCTCTCTAAAATTGATAAAGCATCTCTCATAGCTCCTTCTGATAATATTGCAATTATTTCTAACGCTTCTTTGGTTATTTCTATATTACTTTCTTTACATACAATTTCTAATCTTTTTATTATATCTTGGTTTGATATTCTTTTAAAATCAAATCTTTGACATCTTGATAATATTGTCGCTGGCAACTTTTGTGGTTCTGTTGTTGCCAATATAAATTTTACATGTTCAGGTGGCTCCTCTAATGTTTTTAACAAAGCATTAAAAGCTCCTGTTGATAACATATGTACCTCATCTATAATATATACTCTATATTTTGCTTTTGTAGGTAAAAAATTTACTTCTTCTCTTATACTCCTTATATCTTCTACACTATTATTAGAAGCTGCATCCATTTCCACAATATCTGTTAATGAACCTGAAATTGCACCTTTACATATTTCACATTCATTACATGGCTCTCCATCTTTAGGATTCAAACAGTTAATAGCTCTTGCTAGTATTTTGGCTGCTGATGTCTTTCCTGTTCCTCTTCCACCATTAAATAGATATGCATGCCCAACTCTATTGGCTATTATTTGATTTTTTAATGTTCTTGTAATATGTTCTTGCCCCACCATTTCCGAAAAATTTAATGGTCTGAATTTTCTATAAAGAGCTGTGTACCCCATAATTATCACATCCTTTATATCATCTGTAGATTTTCTTTCGAAAATATAGAATTTAAAAAAGGTAATAAATATTTAATCTCTCTATGGAAAGTATACCACATAAAGATACACTACTTATTGCTGCTTCCTTCCGGACCTGACAAGATTCATAGGTCTTTATTGGATACTCTCCATACAAAGATTAAATATCATACCTTTTGTATTATATAATGATTTTGATATTTAATCAAGTATTAATCTAATTTTTTTAATTTTAGGCTCGAGAAATAATGATTTTTCTTTGTTTCCAAACTCATCAAAGAATTAATTCTTTATTCTTTTAAAAACTATATCTTTTAAATCTGTTATCTCTATAGATGTATTTCCTTCTTCTATAACATTTCCTGTTGGTAATTCTGTTTTTATCTCTGCTTGATATTCTTTTCCACTTTCCAAAATTATATTTAAATTAAATGTTAAACTCATTTTTAATTTTTCTTCTGTAATTCCCGCTTTTTTCAATAATTCACCATGATTAATCTCTTCTTCATCTGATTTATATTTTGCCACATAATTATTTGAACATCTGAAAGCAACAATTCCTCCTTGATTAGATATTTTTAAATTTTTCAAATCAGATTCTACATCTCCTATATATTCTAAACTCTCTACTATATCTTCATCTTTATATTTAAATAATACATTTTCTTCTTCTGTATCTGGTTTATATATTTTTACATTGTCTTTGTTTTCTGTTTCAATTTGGAAATTGTTTATATTTATTGATTTTATAATTTCTGTTTTGTCATATTCATTATTTTTTTCAATATATAAATATATATCATTTGCTTGGTGTACATCAAATGACCATCTAGTATCTGTTTGTCCATCATCTATTCCTTCTTGTGAACTTATTATTGTTATTTTACTTAATTTAAATGGCATATTTGTCTCGCCTTCTACATTATATCTTAAAGCTAACATTCCTACTACAAATAAAATAACTGTTATTATTACAATTATCATACAAATGTGAAAACTTTTGGTCTTAGTAATGTTTTTTAGTCTATTTAACATTTTTACCTCCAAATTTTGTTTTATATATTGTTTGGTTATTCATTTTTTAAGTTTTATTTTTGCTTTAAGCTACATAACTTAAAGTTTCATATTATTTTTAGAATATTTAATTTTTTGTTTTTTTATATTTCCTATTATAATCATTTAAAATTTATAGTTTTTTGACCTTTTGTTTTCTAAGTTCTTTAAAAAAATCTTTTATAATTTTTTCACATTCTTCTTTTAATATGCCTTTTTCTACTTCTACTTTATGATTAAAAGTGTAGTCTTCAAATAAATTAAATACAGAGCCTGCTACTCCTGTTTTTTCATCTAATGCACCTATATATATTTTTTTTATTCTTGAATTGATAATTGCTCCTGCACACATACTACATGGCTCTAGCGTCACATACATCTCACAATCTAGTAATCTCCAACTATCTAATTTTTTACTTGCTTTTTGTATTGCTATTATTTCCGCATGTTTTGTTGTGTCTTTTTTTGTTTCTTTTAAATTATGTCCTCTGCCAATTATTTTCCCATCCTTTACAATAACACAACCTACAGGAACTTCTAATTTGTCATATGCTTTTTTTGCTTCTTTTAAGGCTTCTTGCATGAATTTTTCTTCCATTTATTTTTTCCTTTCAGGGACTAAACGGAACGTTAGGGACGGGCCAAATCGTTCCACTTGTTATTATTCTTAAATTATGCCTAATCTTTTTTGTCTTTTAAATTTGGTGTGCCTAGAGGGACTCGAACCCCCATCGGTCGCTTAGGAGGCGACTGCTCTATCCTGCTGAGCTATAAGCACATATAGGGTTTAAGAAAGTTATCAAAAAATATTATAATATATTACACCTAAAAAATCAATATTCTTAACATATCTTTCAGGGAAATTTAATCATATTACAGAAATATTACAATTACCATATAATGTAAAATATTATGCGTTTTTTTATAAAAATTTATATTTCTATTACTATTTTTTAAAATTTTTAACTGATTATTGTTACAGGTCATATAATTTAACATTAGATACTTACAAATATTTCCTTTTGTAACATAATTGTAATATGATTAAATTTCCCTGTTTTCTTTGAAACATCAAGTAAAAACTTATCTAATTCAATATTTGCTCTTGACAAACTTTGATATAATATTTATGGTGATTAAAATGCAAAGAATATTAAGTCATATGCGAAAAGCTATAGAAGAATATAAAATGATAGATGAAGGAGATAAAATAGCAATTTGTCTTTCTGGCGGGAAAGATTCAATTACTATGTTAAAAGCATTCAAAAATTTACAAATATTTTATCCTAAAAAATTTGATATTATTGCAGTAAGTGTAAATCCTGGTTTTGATTTTTTTGATATTGCTTTTTTAAAAAATATTTGTAAAGAAGTTGATATTCCTTTATTTATAGAAAATAGTAATGCAAAAGAAATTGTTTTTGATATTAGAAAAGAGAAAAATCCATGTTCTTTATGTGCCAATTTGCGTAGAGGTGTTATTAATTCTATTGCAATAAGAGAAGGTTGTAATAAGATAGCTCTTGGTCATAATCAAGATGATGTTTTAGAAACTTTTCTTTTAAATTTGTTATATACTGGTAATATTGGGACTTTTTCTCCTAAAAGCTATATGGATAGATCTAAAATAACTTTGATTAGACCTCTTGTTTATACTCCTGAAAAGGAAATTAGGAGGTTTGTTAGGAGAAATAATATATCTGTTATGCCCAAGGTTTGTCCTATGGATGGAACTTCGAAAAGAGAAGATATGAAGAATTTGATTTTTTCACTTTCTAAGAGTATTCCTATGGTTAGGGCTAATCTGTTTGGAGCTATTAAAAGAAATTTGGATGATTGGAAGTAAAAATTCAGTTACAGTTAATAAAAGTAGTACCTTGAGGGACCTATATATTATAAAAAGATAAACGATTTAGTATAAGCTAAATTTTCGAAGAACTAACACAATAAAAACATGAGCCTCTTTCACTCAGACCCTCGCGTTCCGCGAGTACCGTGAACATCCCTCATGTTTTTATTGGTTATTTCTAACTTCAAATTTAGATACGCAAAATCGTTTATCTTTTTATAATATATAGGTCCCTCAAGGTACTACTTTTATTAACTATAATTGGATTTAATTAAAGGAAACTCAAATTTTTATGAATATCATTTCAATCTCCATTAACAATTTTTAGCATTGCTGTTTTTAATTTTTCTAATTTTTCACTTGCCTCTTCATCTGTCTTACCCTTTATACCCATATATAATTTTATTTTTGGCTCTGTTCCAGAAGGTCTAACACAGCACCAACTATTATCTTCTAATTCATAATATAGAACATTTGACTTTGGCAATCCCGTCTTTGATATTTCCCCTGATACCATATCTTTAACATAATCTTTTTCTATATCTTTAAATGTTAAAACTTTATAATCTCCAATTTTTTCTATATCCTTATTACGTGTATTTGTCATCATCTGTTTTATTTCTTCTGCACCTTCTGCACCTTCTCTAACAATAGAAACTTGTGCCTCTTTATAATATCCATATTTTTCATATATATCATTCATTTGATCCCATAATGTTTTATTTTTTGATTTATAATAACATGCTGCTTCACAAAGTGCCATTACTGCTGCTATTCCGTCTTTATCTCTTGCATAATCTCCAATTAAACAACCATAGCTTTCTTCAAATCCGAATACATATTTTTTATCTTGATTTTCTTCTGCTTTTCTCATAATAGCACCTATATTTTTAAATCCTGTTAATACTTCAATTACTTCTAATCCGTAATATTCTCCTATTGCTTTTGTTAAATTTGAAGATACTATTGTTGTTATTATCATTCCATTTTCAGGCAACATTCCTTTTTCTTTCATTTGTGATATTCTATATTCTGCAATTAATAGTGCTGACATATTTCCTGTGTAAGTTTTATATTCTCCTGTTTTTTCATCTTTTGTAAAAATTCCTAATCTATCAGCATCTGGATCTGTTGCCAAAACTACATCTGCGTCAACTTTTTTAGCTAATTCTAATGCTAATGTAAATGCTTTTGGGTCTTCTGGGTTTGGATAATCTACTGTTGGGAAATTACCATCTGGCTCTTTTTGTTCTGGTACAACATATAGGTTTTCTATACCTATTTCTTTTAATAATCTTTCTGCTACCATATTTCCCGTTCCATGTAATGGTGTATATACTACTTTTAATTTTTTTCCTTGCTCTTTAACTATATCTGGATTTAAAACTAAACTTTTTAATTTTTCAATATATTTGTCATCCATTTCTTTTCCTACAAAATTTAGTAATCCTTTGTTTTTTGCCTCTTCTTCTGAAATTTCTTTTATTTGAGTAAAGTTTTCAACTGCTCTTACTTTAGCTATAATATCTTTATCTCTTGGAGAGACTATTTGTGCACCATCATCCCAGTACACTTTATATCCGTTATATTTTGGTGGATTATGACTTGCTGTTATCATTATTCCTGCTGTACATTTTAGTTCTCTTATAGCAAAAGATAACTCTGGAACTGGTCTTAAACTTTCAAATAAATATGTTTTTATACCATTTGCACATAAAATCAATGCTGTTTGCATACTAAATTCTTTTGACATTTTTCTTGAATCATAACTTATTGCTACACCTTTATTTTGAGTTCCTTGCTCTAAAATGTAATTTGCTAATCCTTGTGTTGCTTTTCCTACTGTATATTTGTTCATTCTGTTTGTTCCTGCACCTATTATTCCCCTAAGCCCAGCTGTTCCAAATTCTAACTCTTTGTAAAATCTGTCTTCTATCTCTTTTTCATCATCTTTGATTGCTAACAATTCTTTTTTTGTTTCTTCATCAAATTCTGGACTCTCATACCATTTTTTGTATTCTTCTAAATAATTCATATGAAGACCTCCTTTTTCTTTACCAATAAATTTTTAATCTAAATGATAAAACTTCTTATATAATTCTCTTGCTGTCTTAGGGCAATCTACTCCTGCTGAATCTGCATTTTTTACTGGTGCAAATTCTTCTTCCCTTTTTACTCTTAGAATTGCCATATCATCTACTTCACCAAAAGCATCAAATAAAAATGCTTCAAATTTATATGCATTTGGAGAATCTGGTACAACCAAATTTCCATCTTTATCTATATATTTTGCTTTTTTATATGCTACATGATATGGTAATGGTTCTTTTCCCATCCTTTCAATTGCATCAATACTAAATAAATTGCATAATATATGTGATTCTCCATATAATAACTCTCCATTTTCGTCTACTGCCTCTGCCATTTCATCTGTTATTTCTGAATACTCTATTACATTTGGTTTTCCATTTCTTCTACAAAATACTCCTACTTTTTCATGAGGATTGTCTTTTACTACTGATTTACAAGCTACTGTAACTTTTTTATCAATTGCTATTCCCATAAGAACAGGATCTACCATTTTTACTAAACAATTATCTACTCCACCAATAAATACCCATTCAACACCTAATTCTCTCATTTTATCTGTCATTTTGGTTTTTACTAGAGACTCATATATTCCTCCATGTCCATCGGCTGCAAGTTTTACCAATCCATCTTCTCCAATTAATATTTTTCCTTCTGTATCCATCATTGGAAGTTCACCTTGTTCAAAGAAAAATATATTTTTATTTTTTTGATATCCAAAATATCTATGTTTCTCGAAAAATTCAACTGTATCTTTATTATTTTCCCTACTTGTCATTATAAACCATGGAATTGTTACTCCATATTTCTTTCCTTCTTCTTTTAAATTATCACATAATAATTCAAATAAAGATTTATGAGAATCTAATCCAATATCATATGTACCTTTAGGTCCATCATGACCCAATCTTGTTCCTTGTCCTCCAGCCATTGTAACCGCAGCAAGCTTACCTTCTTTAATTGCTTTTTTCCCTATATTTTCATAATATTTATATTTGTCATTTAATTTAAATTTGTCTAAATAATCTATTGCTTCTATTTTATCATTATTTTTTGTTTTTGTTTGTTTTGTACTATTATATAGTTCATTTACAAGTTCAAAATCAATATTTTCAATTTGATCTAATAATTCTTTTTTCTTTTCCTCATCAAGCTTATCATAATGATTTAATAAGTGTTCTTGACCATACTTTTTTAAAATACTCTTTACTTCTTCTAATCTTATGTCCATAATATTCATCCTTTCTCATTTTTTTTCGTTACACTTATATTACACCATAAATTTATTTGTGTCAATGGGTGTCGATAGGGACGGAGATGTCAATGGGTGTCAATGGGGACGGAGATTTTGACAACATTGTCATTAACAATGTTGTCAAAATCTCCGTCCCCATTGACATCTCCGTCCCCATTGACATCTCCGTCCCTATCGCCACCCATTGACAAAAGAGCATCCCTCATTCCTTCTTCGATGTCCCTAAAATTTTATCATATTTCCCTGCTATATCATCTATTTTATTTTCTACTTCAAAAAATTCATAACAATCTATAACTTTTACATTTTCCTTATTTTCTACCCATTTTTCTATATTTTTATTTACGTTTTCTATATAGTTTTCCTTTCCTTTTATGAAAATAATCATATTTTTATTTTCCTTAGTACTTTTACTAATTTCTTTAAATTTTCTTAAATCATTGTCTTTCCAATCTAACCCTAAAATTTTATTTTTCTTTGCATCTTTTAAGTTCATCCTTGATATTAAAGTTTTTACTGTGTCTTCTAAATCATTTTCTGTTAATATTATTATTTCTTTATTTTCATCCATACTTTTACTAATATACGGTAAGCTTATCATTTCAAAATGATAATCACTTGCATAAAATGCACAAATTTTTTCTTTCGTTAAATTTTTCATTATAAAACATTCCTTTCAAATTTAGATATTCATACGGAATTAACTATTTTGTTGATTTGCTTACTGGTAAATTTTACCATTTCATTACAAATATGTCAATAATATTTCAAATAAAAATCATCGTTTTTTTTCGACAATGTATAATTTTTCTTTTTTTGTTAATACTTAATATAAAGAATATTTTAGAAAAAAAGTTTATTGGAGGTAACTTATGAAAAAAATTTTAAATTTATTTAATAATTCCAAGGTAAAAATGGTAACAATTTTAACTTTCTTATTTTTTATATATACTACTATTTGTGCAATTTCATATGCTGATTATGTATCTACTGATATTGCCGATTCTGTTTTTCGATTACATGTTATCGCTAATAGTGATAGTAACGCCGACCAAAATTTAAAATATACTGTAAGAGATAGATTATTAGAATATATGGATGAACTTTGTTCTAATTGTTCTACTAAGGAAGAAGCTATTTCTATTGCACAACAAAATATTGAAAATTTTAAACAAATTGCATTAGATACTATTAAAAATGAAGGTTTTGATTATTCTGTAAATGTCCGTATTGGTAATTTCGAGTTTCCTACAAAACATTACGGAGATATATCTCTTCCAGCAGGTTATTATGATGCTTTAAGAGTAGAAATTGGAGAAGCAAAAGGACAAAATTGGTGGTGTGTAATGTTCCCTCCTTTATGTTTTACTGATGTTACTTCAGGTGTTGTTCCCGAAGAGTCTAAAGAAGATTTAGAAGAAACTTTGACTGATGAAGAATTTTCAATTGTATCTGATAATAGCAGTTTTGATTTTAAAATTAAGTTTAAAATATTAGAAATTCTTAATAATACCGGTCTACTAACTGCAAGTAACAAATAATTTTATAACTAATCAAAGCATTTTTTTATCTCCTATTGCAATGCTTTCAAATTTATGGTATATTTTAGTATGTAGTAGAGTGTTATCATATACACTCTATTTTATTTTAGAATTAAAAATTAATATATATTGGGGGTATATAAATTGGAAAAATTAGTTGTAAAAGGTCCCACCCCTTTAAAAGGTGAAGTTACCATCAGTGGTGCCAAAAATGCTGCCGTAGCAATTTTACCTGCCACACTTTTAATTGATGGTGTTTGTACAATAGAAAATCTACCAAATATAAGTGATATAAAAATATCATGCACAATATTAGAACAATTAGGTGCTAAAATAACATGGAATGATGCACATAGTATAACAATTGACACATCAAATATAACTACAACAAAAGCTCCTCTAGATTTGACAAGTAAATTTAGAGCTTCTTATTACATAATTGGAGCTATGTTAAGTAGGAAAGGCGAAATTGAAGTTGGTATGCCTGGAGGATGTAAATTAGGTGCAAGACCAATTGACCAACATATAAAAGGATTTGAATTGCTAGGCGCAAATGTTACTGTAGAAAAAGGTAAAATTTATGCTAAAGCAAAAAAATTAAAAGGTTGTCCTATATATATGGATATTGTATCAGTAGGTGCTACAATAAATGTAATGCTTTCTGCAGTTTTAGCAAAAGGTACTACAATAATAGACAATGCTGCCAAAGAACCCCATATAGTTGACGTAGCAAACTTTTTAAATACAATGGGTGCTGACATTAGGGGTGCTGGTACTGATGTAATTAAAATCAATGGTGTAGAAAAATTAAAAGGAAATGCCACATATTCAGTTGTCCCTGACCAAATCGAAGCAGGTACTTTTATGCTTGCTGCTATTGCAACTAAAGGTGATTTACTAATAAAAAACTGTATAACAAAACACTTGGAATCAATTACAGCTAAGATAGTTGAAATTGGTGGTAATGTTGAAGATAATGGTGATAGCATTAGAGTTTGGTGTAATAAAAGACCAAATAGAGCAACTATTAAGACTTTACCATATCCAGGATTTCCAACGGATTTACAACCTCAAATGGGTGTTGTATTGTCACTTGCAAATGGGACAAGTACTATAAATGAAAGTATATGGGATTCTAGATTTCAATATACAGAAGAATTAAATAAAATGGGTGCAAAGATTACGGCTCAAGGAAAAACTGCCTTTTTTGAAGGTGTAAAAAAATTATATGGTGCGCCTGTATATTCATCTGATTTAAGGGCTGGTGCAGCTTTAGTTATTGCTGGTACCGCTGCCGAAGGTGAAACTGATATATATAATCTTGAACATATTGATAGAGGTTATGAAAATATCGAAGAAAAATTCAGAAAAATAGGGGCTAATATAAAAAGAGTGAATGAATAAAATAATGCTTTATATATTTGTGAAGAACTATTATGAAACTTCACAATATGCCATATACCTAATATTTTTTATGCGGAAAAATCCCAAAAATTAATTTTGTACTGCTATAGTATAAAATTATATATACAAAAATATGAAATTAACTGAATTGTTAGTCTTGTAATTATAAGAAAAATTTAAATTAGAAAAACAAAGGAAAGAGATAGATAATTATGCTAAATTTTTGTAGTTTATATAGTGGAAGTAGCGGAAATAGCTTATTTGTTGAAACAAATAATACAAAATTATTAATTGACGCAGGAGTAAGTAGTAAAAAAATAGAAACAGCTTTAAAAGATATAGATGTTGACCCTTGTACATTAGACGGAATTTTAATCACACATGAACATTCAGACCATGTGCAAGGCTTAGGAACTTTTTCTAAAAAATTTGATTTACCTGTTTTTGTAAATCAAGAGACCTTAGATGCAATGCCAAAACAAAGAGATAAAATTGCAGATAAAAATATTAAAAAATTTAAAATCTCAGAAAAATTTTCTATAGGCGATTTGGATATTGATCCATTTTCAATCCCTCATGATGCAGCTAATCCTTGCGGATTTACTATTTGGGGAGATAATAAAAAAATTAGTATTGCAACAGACATTGGTCATATGACAAATGATATTCTAAAAAAGTTAGAGGAAAGTTCATTTGTACTACTTGAATCAAATTATGATCCAGAAGTACTAAAATGTTCATCATATCCATTTTCTTTAAAATCAAGAATTGCAGGCCCTTCAGGACACTTATCAAATGAAATTGCAGGAAAAACAATTTCTTTTTTACTAAAATCTGGCTTAAAGAAGGCAATGCTTGGACATTTAAGCAAGGAAAGTAATTTCCCTGAACTTGCTTACAAAACAGTAATTGATGAATTAATTTCTTGCAATTATGACGAAAACTCATTAGCCTTATCGGTTGCAAGTAGAGATGTACATAGTAAACTTGTAACAATTTAGGCAGACAATTGGGGACAGGTATAAAAATGTATTTTAAATTCGACAAAATTCTACAAAATAGTATATGCTTAAGTTACAAGTATGTTTAAATTAAAAATTTATTTTTTATAGATTTATTAAAAAAATACATTTTTATACTTGTTCCCAATTGTCTGGAAAGGATACATTTATGCTAAATATTAATATTGTATGTATTGGGAAAATTAAAGAAAATTATTTAAAAGACGCTATAAACGAATATTCTAAAAGATTAAATAAATATTGCAAATTAAATATTTTGGAACTTCCAGATGAAAAAATACCTGATAAACTAAATCCGAGTATTGCAGAGGAAATTAAAAATAAAGAAACAAATAACATATTAAATCATTTAAAAAAGGACTCATATATTATTTGTTTAGATTTATCCGGTAAGGAAATTACATCAGAAGAATTTTCCAAAACTATAGAAAATTTATCCATGGAAACAAGTTCTATAACTTTTATTATTGGTGGTTCCTTAGGATTTTCTTCTGAAATATATAAAAAAGTTAATCAAAAGATTTGTTTTTCTAAGATGACTTTTCCTCATCAATTAATTCGTGTCTTCTTATTAGAACAAATATTTCGAGCTTTTAAAATTTCACATGGTGAAACTTATCATAGATAATTGGAGATTATATTATTACTAAATATTTTATGTTATGTTAAAATTACTAAAAAATTTTTTAATTACAACTCTTGTCATTTTGTGTTTGTATGCCTTTGTAATTATGAACATAAATATTATATAATTTTTAGCAAAAATAATATTATCTCCATTATCTTTTATATTTTATTGTAGAGAAAATAACTAGAAAAAATATTTAAAATAAATATAGGGGCAAAAAATTTTTAAATACTAATTATGGGGGATTTGTTATTTCCTCTACAAATTAAAAGACTACTTTATTAAGTTCTGCTTGAATTTTTTTCAGATTTCAAAATTTTTTTAAATAATATTTTTACAACCGTTGTTCTTACAACAAAAAATATCAAGATAAATAATAAAATTTTTATTAACATGAATTTTAAATTCCTTTGACTTAATTTCCATAATTATACATTATATGTAAACAATTGTCAAGAAAAACTTCTCGACAAAAATCGACAAGTAGAATTTATGATAATGTCAGTTTTCTAATATTTCTTAACTTAATGACATCTTACCTGTTCTCAAATCACTTTTTTATAAATTCAAGTTATGTCAAAATCGAGAAAAATTTATAAAAAATGATGATTTTTTCTCCGTCCCTAAATCATCATCCTGCATACTATAATACTTGTAATTATCCCTACAATATCTGCAATTAGTGAAGCAATTAACACAAATCTTGTCTTTTTTATTTTTACACTTGAAGAATATACTGCTATAGTATATAAAGTAGTTTCTGTAGCCCCCATTATTACTGCTGACATTATTCCTATTTGACTATCTACCCCAAAATTTTTCATTATATCTGTAGCTATTGCGATTGAACTACTCCCTGATATTGGTCTTAAAATTGCAAGTGGCATTATTTCACTTGGAAAATTCACTAAATTTAGTATTGGCTCTATTATTTTTACAACTATGTCAATGACTCCTGAATTACGTAATGCTCCAACCGCTAGAAAAAGCCCTATTAATGTGGGAAAAATATTTATTACTATTTTTATACCATCTTTTGCCCCTTCAATAAATTGGTCAAATACCTCTTTCCTTTCTAAAAATCCATATACTACTATTATTAATATAATTAATGGCATTGCTAAATTTGATATAAAATTTATAAAATCTACCATAATTTTATCATCCTTTTTCTTTTTTTGATGAGCATTTTATTAATATTTTCGTTACAGTAACTCCACACACTCCTGCACAAATCGTGGCAATCCATACTGGAACAATAATAGAAGTTGGATTTTCTGAACCTAATGAACTTCTTATTGCTATAATTGTAGTAGGAATTAATTGGATAGACGCTGTATTTAAAACAATTAGCATTATCATAGAATTACTTAATTCATCTTTGTTTTTATTTTCATTTTGTAAAGTTTCCATTGCTTTTAGCCCTAATGGTGTTGCTGCATTTCCTAAACCTAAAATGTTGGCTATCATATTCATGGAAATTTCATTTTGTGCTTTTTTATTCTCTTTTATTTCTGGAAATAGAAATTTTATTACTGGTTTTAATAATTTATTAATTTTTTTTATAATACTTGTATTATTTGCTACATTAATAATTCCACTCCATAAACATATAGTTCCTAGCATAGTTATACTTAAATTTACCGCACTTTCTACACTGTCAAATATGCTAGAATTCAAGCTTTGAAGGTTTCCTGAAAAAATTGCATATGAAAATGATATTATTATGAAAATTGGCCAAACTAAGTTTAACATCTTTAATCACCTAAATAATTTTATTCTAATATAAACTTTTTATTACTTTTTAATTGACCTTGTTCTGTATTTGTGATATATTAACACTAGATACAGGGTTGTAAATTAACTTTTTAAGGGGGGATAAATTATGAAGTCAACTGGAATTGTACGAAAAATGGACGAGCTAGGAAGAGTTGTTATTCCTATAGAAATCAGAAATCAATTTAACATTGCTGAAAAAGATCCCGTTGAAATATATGTTGATGGTTCATCAATTGTAATAAAAAAATATGAACCTAATTGTATTTTTTGTGGAAATACTGAAAGTTTAATTAATTATAATGATAAATTAATTTGTGAAGAATGTTCAAAAAAAATAAGTAAATTAGTAGAATAATAAAGGCTAATAGAACAACAATATTTTTAGGACAGTAAATTTGAAAACACATATATGTTTTCTTTTATAATGTTACCTAAAAAAATGTTAGTTTATTCACAACTTAAATCAGATACTTATTTAAAAACCAGTAATATATATAATATTTTATTGGTTTTTATTTTTTAAGGTCTGTTCCTTTTGGACAAAAAATGTTCTTTTTGACACGTCTCAAATGTCTGTCCCTTTTCGGTCCAAAATGGAACGATTAGGTCGGTCCCTATCGTTCCAAAAATTTTTGATATATTTCGTTTTTGTTAACATTTCTATCTTTTGCTATTTGTTTTATTATCTCTTTTTTATTTAGTCCTTTTTTTTCATAGTATTTGTAATGTTCTTCTATAGATAATTTTGTCCAAAATTCTTCTTCGTTCTTTTTGGCACCTTCTAATATTAAAACAATTTCTCCTTTAATATCTTTTGCTTTTTCTATCAATTCATCTATATTTTCCCTAAGATATTCTTCATGAATTTTAGTAATCTCTCTTGCTAATACTATTTTTCTATCACCTATAATTCCTTTTAGGTCTTTTAATGTTGTTTCTAGCTTATGAGGGGCTTCATATAATATTGTGGTTTTTGTTTCTTTTCGTATTTCTTCTAACTTTTCTTTTCTATTTTTTTTATTTAATGGTAAAAATCCTATAAATGCAAATTCTTTAGTATCTAATCCTGAACAAATTAGTGCATTTATCATTGCACATGCTCCTGGAATTGGTACAATTTTTATTTCCTCTTCTATACATCTTTTTATGACTTCTTCCCCCGGGTCACAAATTCCTGGTGTTCCTGCATCTGATACAAGTGCGATATTTTTTCCCTGTTCTAATTCTTTTATTAAAATATCTGTTTTGGTGTCTTCATTATGTCTATGATAACTAATTAATGGTTTTGATATTTCTAAATGATTTAGTAATTTTAATGTATGTCTTGTGTCTTCTGCTGAAATTAAATCTACTTCTTTTAATGTTTTTATGGCTCTTAATGTAATATCTTCTAGATTTCCTATAGGTGTTGCTACAATATATAAGGTTCCTTTCTTTTCTTCTTTTTCTTCTTTCATTATTTAAATTCATCCCTTTCTAGGACTCGCTTCGCGAGAACTTTCTATACTTTTCTAATTTAACTATATATTTAATTTCTTATTATAAATCTTTAGTATTTCATCTGTATATTCTCCACTTTCATTATAAATATATAAATTTTTTTCTAACTTCAAAAATGGTCTTGCGTTTTTTATTCCTTTTATTAAAACTAATTTAGAAACACTATTTATATTTGAATATACAAATCTTATTTTTTTAGGTTCTATTTTGTATTTTCTCATTAGTGTTAATAAATCTACCAATCTTTCTGGCCTATGAACAATATACATTTCTCCCTTGTCTTTTAACATATCTTTGGACACTTTTATAAAGTCTTCTAAAGATGCTTTTATTTCATGTCGAGAGATTAATTTTCTTTCATCTTCATTTTTTACTCCACTTTCATTTTTCTTGTACGGTGGGTTTGTAACTATAACATCAAATGTATTTTTTTCATAATATTTATTTAAATTTAATATATTATCATTTATAATTTGAAATTTATTATTTAAATTATTTAGCTTTATACTCCTATTTGCCATTTCATATACTTCTTCTTGAATTTCTATTCCTACTATTTCTGATAACTCTGTCTTTCCGCATAGTAATGTAGGAATTATACCTGTGCCTGTTCCTAAGTCTAATACTTTTGCATTCTTTTTGATATTTTTTGCAAAGTCTGATAATAATACACTATCTATTCCAAAACAAAAACCTTCCTTATTTTGAATTATTTTTAATCCTTTATATTCTAAATCATCTATTCTTTCATTTTCTTTTAATTTTATATTACTATCCATTGCTAACTCCTTTAATAATTCAGATAATGAAAATCAGAAATTCTTAAATTTTTTCCGCATATAATTTGTCATTTATTGCAATTATTATGTATTTACTTATTTTTTTTATGTCTTTTATATATCGTGTATTACAATATCTTTCTAATTGTTCTTTTGCTTCTTTTTGCATATTTTTTAATTTTTTCTCTTCTTCTTTTTTTAAATATTTAAATTCTATTATTATTGAATAATATCCTTTACTTTTTTGTTCTTCTCTAGGAGATAAAACTAAGTCACTATATCCCCTTTCAATTTCCATTTCTGATTTTACATCATATATATCAAAATTCATTGCTATACTATAAAATAATAATTTTACATATTTTTCGTTAAATCTTTCATAATCTCTATTTGATAAATTTTTTAAATATCTTTCTACAGTTTTTACAAAAGCATCCATTTTTCCTTCTATTGCTATCTCTTGTAATATTTTATCATATTCATTTTCTTCTATTTTTAGTTTTGTTTCTCTTTCTATTAATTCTAAAAAGTATTCTGCATATATTTCTTTCATCACTTGGTTTGGTACTTTTAATTCTACTTTTCCTAGCTTTTCTCCAACAATTGTTAAATAACCTAGGTAATATAGCATAGATAGTAATTCTTTTTCTCCAAATCCTATCTCTGGATTAAACTTTTGAGTTATTTTTGTTGGTAATTTTTCCCCTAAAACTGTTTTTTCTATTATATTTATTCTATTTTCATTTTTACATAAACTAAGCATATTTCCTATTTTGTTGTAATCACTTGCTATATTTACATCTACTAACTCTTCTGGTACTCTACCTAATTCAATATAATTGTTTAAAAAATATAAACACATATTTGAATTATATATTTTTTCTTTTCCATATATCGAAAATTTATATCCATCATAACTTTCTCTCATTATGGGCAATATTTCTTCTTGTTTTTCTTCATTTATATTTTGATCATTCATTAATTTTTTTAATTCATTTTCTGTAAATCCAATCATTTCATTGAATCTTTCATCCTTTGTTTTGTCAGAGCTTATATTAAACCCTGATGTTAAGCTATCTAATGTTATTGGAGCAACTCCTGTTATAAATATTCTATCTATTACACTTTCTGTTCCTTCTTTTAATATTTCATACCATTTTCTTACCTTTCCATTTTTTGATACAAGGTTTTTAAAATGGTCTGTTTTAAATCCTAGCAATTCATTAGCAAAATGATCATATTCGTCTATTATCACATATATCTTTTTGTCTGCTTTTTGTATGTTAAATGCTTTTATCAAATTATTTAATATATTTTCTGGCTCGTCTTCTGGATTTATATAAAAATCTAATTCGTATTTTTCTATAAACATTTTTATAGATGACATTACTTTTTCTTTAAATCCTTTTATTGTGCTTTCTTCATTTGTTGTATCTATTCCTGAAAAATTAAATCTTAATATATAATAACTGTTTTTTAATTTGGTTGGATTTTTTCCTATATATGTTTCTCCAAATAATTTTTGAAATTTTTCTTTCTTGTTTATATCATAATAATTTTCTATTGTACTTGTAAATAATGTTTTTCCGAATTTTCTTGGACGTAAAAACATTATATATGGCTCTGGTAAATTTTCTAGTTTTTCTATATACATTGTTTTATCTATATAATAATAATCATTTTCTACTATTCTCTCATAATCGCTTATTCCATATGGTAATTTTTTCATTTTAACCACTTCCTATCTCTATGAATGAATGATTATCTCTCGATACCTTCATTTATCTTTAATTTTTATTTTTATATTTTAAATTTAATAATACCTTTAATAGACACACCAAAAAATGTGCTTTTTATTATGTTTTTATTTTACTATACTCATAGAAAAATATCAATAATTTTTGATGATTTTGGGAATAGCGAAAAAAAGCATCATCTTATAATTCTTTATATTAAAAATGAAAGAATTAAATAATGATGCTTTTTTCTCCGTCCCCAAAATCATTAAGCTATTCACTTATTTGATATTGGTTCATTTCATCTACATATTGTTCATATAGGTCATTCATTTTCTCTAGTTCAACATTTAGTTTTTCCTGTAAAGTTCCTATATCTTCATTTAGCAATTCTATCTTTTTTTGCATTTTTTCTACTTTTATTTGTTCTGAATCACTTTCTTTTATTTCTATTTGGTCTGGCTCTGTTGCATTTCTCCAGTCGTTATTTTGCACTATTTTAACAATTCCCAAAACTATTAATATTATAACTATAATTGCTATAATTATTACTGCTAAATTAATTGATTTTTTCTTTTCTTTTTTATCAGCCATGTTCTTTTGCAATGTAAGACATTGCTTCCTCCTTTACAATTTACTTATTATTAAATTATAAAAATTTTATACTAATCTTTCTGCTTTTGCAAAATAATCAAAATTAATTTTAATTATTTATTTTTTGCCATTTATATATTTTCCATAATTCAAACTATCTTTTTGGTTATTCTTGGGTTGTATTTGTTTGTGTTTCATCTTTTTCTGTTATTTTTAGCATTTCATTTTCTAGTTCTGTTCTTTGTTCTACTAAAGGTGTTAATTCTTCATTTAATTTGTCTATAACTTTTTGTTGTTCATCTATTTGTGCTTGAATTTCTGATAATCTGTCATTGCTTTCTTGTTGTGTATCTTGTATATTTTCTGTGTTATTATTTTTCTCCTTGTAAAAATTTATTAGTTTTAGTAATCCTAATATTATTAGGATTACTAAAATTATTATTATTACTATTTTCCAATACTGTTTTTTATTATTATTTTTTTGAGTTTTTACATCTTCCTCTTTTTTTTGACTTTGTTTATTGGTTGACATAGCTACTCCTTTCTTGTCTTGGTATTTGCTATTTATTAAATATTTTTTACAGATACTTTTTGTCTGAAACATTATAAATATAATGTTACACGGAAACCACAATAAGTGAATTCAGAATCTTGCCACCACCAATCACGTGCACTAGCTGGATATTTTTTTCCTGTACTTTCACCTAATCTAGATTTGTAACCTCCTCCTCTCATAGTACGAGCATCATAATCATATGCTTCCATCGTCCATTCCCATACATTTCCTGCTAAATCATATATATTTTTTTGTTGATATTCTTCTCTAGATCCTGTTAAAGCTGGTCCTTCAGTATTTTCATCGTCTTTATAATTTCCCATCCCTGTTGAATCCTCTACAAAACTTGTAAGTTTTTCGTCTTCATATTTATATCTTGGATCTATAAATTGCATTATTGCATCCCATTGTACTCCATATATTAAATTACTTGTTACACCATATTTAGATTTACTAAAATACATATTTCTTGATAATTCTACTGCTCCTCCTTCATCATCCTGTGTTAAGGCCTCACCTGTTGCATAACATATATTGTTATATACATTTACACCTTGCTTAATTACTAAATCTCCTCTTATTCCACTTCCACTACTAGCTGTCGTACCTGCTTCAAATCTTCCAACATAGAAACCATGATATTTAATAACACTAGCATACATGTTTTCATATTCGTTATAGCCCGCTTCGTTTGGTCTTTTAGAAACATTATATGGCTCATGATACATATCACTTCCTGTTCTATATGTTTTAAAGTCTTGTTCTCTTTTTACTGGTACCCACACAAATTGGTTTCCCTCTTCGTCTTCTATTACTATACCTTCTGATACCTTTATTGCATTATGTGTACTATCATCTACTCTTACTTTAAATCCTTCTGGTATTGTCAATATATTTCCTTCTGAATCTTGTACCTCTGTATTTTCATCAACTTTTGTATTTATTATTTCATTTATGTCTTTAGGTTTTGGTTCTAGATACAAGATTGGTCTGAATCCACTTGTATACATACCGCTTCCTTCTCCATAGTCTGCACCTCTTGTACTTGCATCACCATTACCATAGTCTCCTCCTCTAAGAGTTTTTAAACCTGCTGTAGCTCCGCACTCTTCTGTTGTCCACTCAGTCACATTGCTTGCCATGTCGTTTATATTTAATTTATTATCTCCACTAGTTCCTGTATCACTTAACTTACTATTTAATGATATCTGTTTTGAATAATCTGTATCGCCTGAGAATTTTTGTATAAATACTAATGCTGTATCCCAAGCATAGCTATTCATTAAAGTTGTCGTATATGATGTTGTGCCATACATACTTTCACATGCTTCAATAGCCTCCGTCTGTCCCACGTAATTCCACACACTTGCATTTGCCTTAACTTCAGCCTTTGAATTATTTTCGCTTGCCTCATATCTTGCTATATAATATCCGCCTCTGCTACTTACACTCTTTTCAAACTCACTATCTAATGTCTCTGAATAATAATACTCAATAACATTACTTCCTTGTCCTGTCTCTGTTCCATCATCTGCAAATGTATATCTATCTAGCTTGATATTTTCTGTTTTCTCTCCATTTGAAATATTTCCTACTGGTACCCATACAAATTGATTTCCTTCTCCATCTTCTATTACTATACCATCTGTTACTTTTGTTGCATTGTTTGTACTGTCATCTACTCTTATTTTAAATCCTTCTGGTATTGTAATTTTATTTCCTTCTGAATCTGTTACTTCTGTATTTACTGGGACTGTTTTATTAACAATTTCATCTACCGTTTCTGGTTTATATATTTCGAAGTTTCCATCATCTTTCTTCTTTAATTGTGTACTAGTTTTTAAACATACTATTGGTCGGAATCCAACATCACTATAATCATATCCTCTTGAATATACATATCCATCATAAGCTACTGTATTTACATGAGAACTGTTATAATTAGATGGACTGGCAACTAACATCGCATATGCTTTTTCATTAGAATTTATAACATATAAACTATCACTGGAATCTAAGTATTCTGTTTTTGCACTCATATAATCACTCCATGTTTGTCCTGCATTTGTACTTATTTGATATCCTGTTGCATTACTTGCTCTTGCTTGATATTTTCCACTTGGATAACTTGAGTTTGGATGTTTTTCATTATATGAATTAAATAGCATCTCTATTGTTGGTCCTCCAATTGCATATTCTGCATAATCTCCTTTAAATACATTCCATACTCCTGTATCTAACATATACGCAACTGCTTTCATATTTATATTTGTACTTGAGAATCCTTGTCCAAAATAACTACTATTTAATGCCTGTATCTTTGAATCTGTTATATGTTTTGAACCGTTTGGATAATCTTTTATTATATCATTCATAGATAGTCTATATCCATTTCCATTATCATATATTCCATAATTTTCTGAACCAGGGCAATAATCTTTGCTTATATAATCATCTGCTATCAAGTAAATGTTTTCTTCATCTGCATAGAATATCTTCCATGCATTTACTCCTTCTCCATTTCCGCATTCATATCCAGATACTTCTTTTCCATAGAATTCTTCTGCGTTTTTTGATATATCTTCAGAATTGAATGTTGTTTTTTCCTCTAAACGTGCTACTTTATATGTTGGTTTTTCAGGCCCCGCACTTTCTTCATTAATTTTTACTTCATAACCATTTCTTAGCACATTAGGTTCTTTATTATAAGGGTCTGTTACTCCTGATATCATTCCATTATAGAAACTATAACTTCCACTGTCTTGTACAGAAACACCAATTGTATCTCCTTCTACTTTAGGCGTAGTATCACTTAGTTCATCTGTTTCTCTTCCTATAATCAACTTGCTAT
Organism: uncultured Clostridium sp.; assembly: GCA_930982035.1. Taxonomy (GTDB): domain Bacteria; phylum Bacillota; class Clostridia; order TANB77; family CAG-508; genus CAG-269. Next base: position 4,808 of record CAKNJL010000013.1, on the reverse strand, counting down.
TATTATTTATGCTGACAGCTATTCCATCACTTGAAACTATTCCTCCATAGATATTAGCTTGTCCATTATCTTTTAAATAAACACCTACTTGCTCACTCCACATAATCATTCCATCTGTCATATTTAATATACCATCTTCTGAAACACATACTGAACCAACTTTTCCTTCTCTTATTGTAATATAAGAATCTACATTTAAATTTCCTTTTACATCTATTACATAATCCATAGAACTTGTCATTAATTGTGAATTACTTCCCAATATATTTAATGTTTTTGTAGGATTTACTATCATTCCACTTAATTTTATAATAAAGTTTCCTGTGTCCCAATTTATATCCTTGTCTAATGTAACTGCATTACTTTCAGTTACATTTCTTAAAGTTTTTATTGTTTGACCATTTGTTGCACTTGCTACCGTCTCATTTAATGCTTCATAATAACTTGTATTTGAAGATGATGTTATACTGTAATTTGCCATTTTTACAGTTATATTGATTATTACTGTCTTGTTTCCATTTGCTTCTTTTGCTATTAAACTTGTTGTTCCTGCTGATTTTCCTATTATCGTTATTGTACTTCCACTAATACTTGCTGTTGCATATGTTGAGTTAGGCTGTGTACTTATGCTAAATGTTCCTGCATTTGTTCCACCTAATGTTACTGTTCCATTACTTCCACCTGCATATACTGTTATACTTGTTGGATTGGCTGTAATTGTTGTTTCTTTTACAGTTATATTTATTGTTACCATTTTATTTCCATTCGCTTCTTTAGCTATCAAAGATGTAGTTCCTTCTGCTTTTGGCGTTATTGTTATTGTACTTCCACTAATATTCGCTGTTGCATATGTTGAGTTTGGTCCACTACTTATGCTAAATGTTCCTGCATTTGTTCCGCTTAATGTTACTGTCTTACTTGCTCCTCCTACATATGCTGTTACACTTGTACTGCTTGCTGATATACTTGTTGTTTTTACAGTTATATTAATTGTTATTTCTTTATTTCCATTTGCTTCTTTTGCCTTTAATGTTGTACTTCCTGCTGATTTGCCTGTTATCGTTATTTTATTTCCACTTATACTTGCTGTTGCATATGTTGAGTTTGGCTGTGTGCTTATGCTAAATGTTCCTGCATTTGTTCCTCCTAGAGTTACTGTTCCATTTGCACCTCCTACATATACTGTTATACTTGTAGGATTTGCTGTGATTGTAGTTGTTGTTACTGTTAATTTTACTGGTGTTGTTGTTACTGTAGCTGTTGCTTGATTTGGACTTCCATATTTTTGGGTAATTATACAATAATAATATTTTCCATTTAGTGAACTTGTCGCACTTGATATTGTATATGTCGCATTTGTTGCTCCTGATATTGCACTTCCTCCACTTGTACTATTTGTACTATTACTATACCACTGATAAGTTATTGTTCCTTCTCCATTTACTGCTACTGTAAAACTTGCTGATTTACTTTCATATACTGACTGTGCTGTTGGTTGTGTTGATATTGTAACACTTGCTTTTACTGTTAATTGCGCTGTGCTACTTATCGCAGTTTTTGTACTACTTCCATAAGTTTGAGTTACTACACAATAGTAATATGTGTTATTTAAACTTGTTGTAACATTTCCTGCTGAAATAGTATATGTTGCATTTGTTGCTCCTGTGATTAGCGTTCCTCCTGTATTGCTATTACTTGTATTTTTATACCATTGATATTTAAATGTTCCACTTCCACTTGCTTTTACACTAAAGCTTACTTGTGCTTTTCCTGCTATTGTACTTACTGAACTTGGATTACTTACTGATACTGTTGTTCCTACTGTTAATAATGCTGGTGTTGTTGTTACTGTTGCTGTTCCTTGATTTGGAGTTCCATATTTTTGAGTGATTATACAATAATAATATGTTCCACTCATTGCTGAAGTTGTTGAACTTATTGTATATGTTGAACTTGTTGCCTTATCTATTGCTGTTCCTCCTGTATTGCTATTTGTTTTATTGCTATACCATTGATAACTTAAAGTTCCTGCTCCACTTGCTTTTACACTAAATCCTGCAGTATTTCCTACTGTTACTGTTACGTTGCTTGGTTGAGTTTCTACACTTACTTGTGCTACTACTGTTAACATTCCTGCACTACTTGATACCGTTGCTGTTTGTCCGTTATATTTCTGCGTTACTACACAATAATAATATGTGTTGTTTAAATCTGTTGAAATATTGTTAGCAGAAATTGTGTATGTGTTACTTGTTGCTCCTGATATTGGACTTCCTCCACTTGTACTGTTACTTGTATTTTTATACCATTGATAACTTAAATCTCCTGTTCCTTGTGCTGTTATACTAAAGCTTGCGTCTGTTTTTCCTGCTATTACACTTACTGCTGTTGGATTTTTTGTTACACTTGCTTTTGCTATTACTGTTAATAATGCTGTACCTGATGTTGCACTTGCTGTTTGACCTTGATAATTTTGTGTTATTACACAGTAGTAATATTTTCCACTCATATCTGTTGTAGTTGCACTTGTCGTGTATGTGCTAGTATTTGCTCCTGATATTGGACTTCCTCCATTTGTGCTATTTGTGCCATTTACATACCACTGATAACTTAAATCTCCATCTCCTACTGCCGATACTGTAAATGTTGCCTTATTTCCTACTATCATATTTTGTGCACTTGGATTTGTAGTTACTTTTACCTTTGCTCCTACTGTTAACATTGCTGTATTTGAACTTACTTCTGCTGTTGAGCTTCCATATTTTTGGGTTACTACACAATAGTAATATGTTCCATTCATTGCTGTGGTTACTGCATTTGTTGTATATGTGCTAGATGTTGCATTTGTAATTTTTGTTCCTCCTGTATTACTATTATTTTTATTACTATACCATTGATAACTTAAATCTCCTGCTCCTGTTGCTGTTACACTAAATACTGCTGTATTTCCCTCTAATTTATCTTGGGCACTTGGTTGTTTACTAATCGTTAATTGTCCTGTTACTGTAAGTAATGCTGTATTTGAACTTACTGTTGTTGTTGAACTTCCATATTTTTGTGTTATTACACAATAGTAATATGTTCCACTCATTGCTGTTGTTGTGCTTTCTGTTGTATATGTGTTAGAATTTGCATTTTGGATTGGTGCTCCTCCTGTATTACTATTATTTTTATTGCTATACCATTGATAGCTTAAAGTTCCATTTCCACTTGCTGTTACACTAAATACTGCCGTGTTTCCTTCTATTACACTTTGTGCTGTTGGATTTGCTGTTATACTTACTCCTGCTATTACATTTAATCCTGCTACACTACTTGTTAATGTATTTGTTGCATTTCCATAACTTTGTGTGATTATGCAATAGTAATATGTGTTGTTTAGACTTGTTGTAACTTCTCCTGCTGGTATTGTATATGTGTTTCCTACTGCTCCTGTTATTTTTTGCCCTCCACTTGTGCTATTGCTTGTGTTTTTATACCATTGATATACTAAAGTTCCACTTTCTGTTACATTTACTGTATATGTTACTTCTGTTTTTCCTGCTATTACCTGCATACTTGTTGGCTGTCCTGTTATACTTGCCTTTGATATTACACTAAGCTCTGCAACTGCTGAATTTACTGTCTCTGTACTTCCTCCATATGTTTGTACAACTGTACAATAATAGTATGTGTTATTTAAGTCTGTTGTAACATCTGCTTTTGGTATGGTATATGTTTCACTTGTTTCGTTATCAATTGGTGTTCCTCCTGTTGCTTCTGGCGCTCCTGTTCCATCTCCTGTTCCACTCGCTGAATCAATTTTATACCATTGATATTTAAATGTTCCTTCTCCTGTTGCTTTTACTGTAAATGTTACATCTTTTGTATTTTCTATTGTACTTACTGATGTTGGTCCACTTACTGATACTTTTGTTCCTATTGTTAATTGTGCAGTTTCACTTGTAACTTCATAGCTCACTTGATTTGGTGTTCCGTACTTTTGTGTTACCACACAATAATAATATGTTCCATTCATGTCAGTACTTGCACTCTTTATTGTGTAACTTGAACTTGTTGCATTTGATATTACTTCTCCTCCACTTGAGCTATTTTCTGTACTTTTGTACCATTGATAACTTAAATCTCCTAAACCTTCTGCTTTTACTGTAAATGTTACTTCTTTTCCTTCTGTTACTGTTACATTTTGTGGTTGACTTGTTATCTCTACTGGTTCTATAAGTGTAAGCAATGCTGATGTGCTTGTTTGTGTCTGTGTTTGGCTTTCATATTTTTGAGTTACTATACAATAATAATATCTTCCTGATAAATCTATTGTTAGATTTCCTGCATTTATTGTATATGTCGAACTTGTTGCATTATCTATTTTCACACCACTTCCACTACTGCTTGTTTTGTAATACCATTGGTAAGTTAAATCTCCTGCTCCGCTTGCCGTTACACTAAAACTCACATTTCCTTTTCCTGCTATACTGCTTACTGCTGTTGGATTTTTTGTTATCGTTACTTTTGATACAACTGTTAGCATTGCTGGATTTGTTTTTACTATTGCTGTCTGTCCTCTATACTCTTGTGTTATTTCACAATAGTAATATGTTCCACTCATACTTGCTGTTGTACTATCTATTGTGTAATTTGGAGCAGTAGCATGTTCTATCAATGTTCCTCCTGTATTACTATTTGTTGTATTTTTATACCATTGATATGTTAGAATTCCTCCTCCTACTGCGGTTGACTCAAATGTAACTGACTCTCCTTCTATTCTGCTTTGTGCTTGTGGATTTGTTACCACTTTTACTTTTTCTGCC
>CAKNJL010000012.1 GCA_930982035.1 uncultured Clostridium sp. | reverse complement strand
GGGTGAAATATTCGTTTCTAAACTTTTAAGGTGATTTTATCATAAATTAAATACAGTGAAAATTATGTAAAATTGAAAAAACGGAGAAAAAGTGCTATAATATAAGTATGTAACTAAATAGTTTATGTATGATGAAAAAGGAGGTCATTATAACATGACAAAAGAACTTAAAAACTTAATTTTTATCGACGATTCCGCAACAGAGGTAGAAAATAGTTTTCTATTTTCTCCCGAAACAGCAATGGATGCCATTCAGGCTGGTCACAGAGTACGTGGAATGTCCCTTTCTTCTGATTGGGGCACCTCCTATATTGAAAGTATGGATTTAAAAAATCAAACTTTCAAAACAAAAAATGGGAGTACATATGTATTCTCATAATAAAAATTTCTCCCGACTTAGTCGGGAGATTTTTTCTATTAAATAAGATGAAACCTATTTAAAGAAAAATTCTAAATAATTTGACATATATAAATATTATCGAATATAATAATATAGAGTTGAATTTAAATAAATTTAGCCCTTTATTAGAAGTATAAAGAAGGTGCTTAATATGGAAGACACAATAGTATTAAAATTTGGAGGTAGTTCTGTTTCTAATAATGAAAGTCTAAAAATCGTTGCAAACAAAATAATTGATTTCAAAAACACAAACAAAAATGTAGTTGTCATCTTATCAGCACAAGGAAAAACAACAGATAAGTTAATTAACGAAGCCTATGAATTAACAGAAGATGTTAATAAAAGAGAATTAGACGCTTTAGTCAGTTGTGGAGAACAAATGTCATCTGCAAAATTAAGCATTCTACTAAATAGTTTAGGATTTAATTCAGTATCATTAACAGGTTGGCAAGCTGGTATTTATACAAACAACACGAATCAAGATGCAATTATCGAAAATATAAATACCGAAAGGATAAGAGAAGAATTAGAAAAAGGAAACATAGTTATTATTACAGGTTTTCAAGGAATCAACGAAAATCTTGATATTACAACATTTGGTAGAGGTGGTTCTGATACAACAGCAGTTGCTATTGCATCAGCACTAAAAGCAAAAAATTGTTACATTTTTTCTGACGTAGATGGAATATACTCGTCAGATCCTAATAAAGTTAAAAATACTAAAAAATTGACTAAAATTTCATATGATGAGATGTTACAATTATCAAATGAAGGAGCAAAAGTTTTGCATAACAGATGCGTTGAAATTGGAGAAAAATACAAGATTCCAATTATAACAAAGTCTACTTTTAATAACAACTATGGTACAGTGATATCTGATGAAAAAATAGAAAAAGATGAAATCAAAAGTATAATAAAAAAAGAAGTATCAAGAATATCAATAATTGGCAACGGAATTATTAGAAATACAGATGCTATGGTAAAAGCTATAAACTTTACGAAACAAAATAAGTTAGAAATGTTAGAATTAAATGTTTCCGAAAGTAAAATATCTATTACTTTTAAAAATACTGTTAGTGACAAAATGTTAGAAAAATTACATGAAGAAATATTTAATAAATAATAAATATGACAAATGGTACAACTGTTTATTAAAAATATGTTGTACTATTTTTTTATACAATAGGAAAGTGATACTTTCCTATTGTATAAAAGTCGCTTCGCTCTAGTGATTGCACACAAATTTTACTAGCGTAAAATTTGGCGCCGAACAATGACGCGGGCTTTGAAATGTTATGAACAGAAAAAATGTTTAAGAAAGCCCGCTATTGTTCTTATAGAAAATATAGGACTTTCTGATTTGTTCTTTAGTTCTAAAATAGACAACCTTTGAATATATATAATTTAGAGTAAAATTTGAAGGTATTAAGTTTGAATACATTTTTTCAAACTTAAATTATGCCCAAGGAAAGGAATGAGATAAAACTATGACTATTGATGAAAGAAAAACTATAAATACTGCTGTAGTTCAAAATTTAATATTAGAAAATAGGGGAAAACTAAGCATATCTGGAGTTTTAGATGTATTAAGTTTTGACGACCAAGTTATCATTGTTGAAACAGAATTAGGCCTACTAACAATTAAAGGAGAAAATCTTAGAATAACTAAGTTGAGTATAGATACTTCCGAAGTTATTGTAGAAGGTAACATTTCTTACTTATCATATAGCAATAAAGAAGTGGAAAAAAATAAAAGTAGTATAATTAGCAAAATATTTAAATAGTATATTAGTAAATTTGAATTAAGATAGGGGGAAGAACATGATTAATACACAATTATATTTGTTCTTAATATTCATACTTAATGGATTAATTATTGGATTATTGTTCGATTTTTTTAGAATATTAAGAAAAGCAATAAAAACCTCTGACTTAATAACTTGCATAGAAGATATAGTATTTTGGATTTTGACAGGACTAATAATATTATACTCTATATTTACTTACAATAATGGTGAAATACGCTTATTTATGTTTCTCGCAATTATTATTGGTATTATACTGTATATGTTGTTAATAAGTAAATTCATAATGGGAGTAAGTTTAACAATTATAAATTTTGTCAAAAAAATCATATCTATAATAATTAATATAATAAAAATTCCAATTAATTTATTAATAAAATTGATAAAGAAAATATTTTTTAATCCTATATCTTTTATAATATTAAATATTAGAAAGTTTTTTACAAAATTTTTCAAAAATTTTTCCGATATAATAAAAAAAATACGAATATCTAATAAATTTGCAAAAAATCCAAAAAATTAAAAGGATTTATACAAAAAATGTAGAATAATATAAATATGAGATTTTAGAAAATGGAGATTACGTATGAAGAAAAACAAGAAAATTTTAAGAAATATATTGATTATAATTGTAGCTATTTATGTTATTTTTGTATTTGTAAATCAACAAAAAACATTAAATGAGTATAGCAAAAATTCAGAAGAATTAACTGAACAAATTGCAACTGAAAAAGCTAATAATGAAGAATTAAATCAAAAAAAAGAAGATGTTAATTCTTTAGAATTCATCGAAGAAATGGCTAGAGAAAAATTAGATATGTATAAACCAAATGAAAGAGTATATGTAGATCAAGGAATGTAGTCTTTAAGATTATGTTCTTTTTTTGGAAAATTTGTTTATTTTTTTGATTTTTTGTGGTATAATTATATTCGTATTGAATTCGCTTTATTTCCATAGTAGTTAAAATTTAAATTTGTATAATATTTAGGAGGTTTTATGTTAGATTTAGAATCAATGAGTTTAGTTGAATTAAAAGCATTAGCTAAACAACACAATATAAAAAATATTTCAAAATTAAAAAAAGAAGAACTTATAGAAGTATTAAAACAAGTATCAAATATATCATCTGATAAAAGAGAAAAAAAAGAGGAAAATACTCACATACAAGAAAATGATGAAGAGACAAAAAAGGAATCTGTCGAAAGGCAATATGACGAAAATGGTGAACCAATAATTGATTACAAGTTGACTAATGAAGGTGACGAAATTGTCGAAGGAATATTAGATATCCTTCCAGACGGATATGGTTTCTTAAGAGGCGATAATTATTTATCAAGTGAAAAAGATGTATATATATCAATGGTACAAATAAGAAGATTTAGACTTGATACTGGTGATATTATAAAAGGAATTTCTAGATATAGAGAAGGTGAAAAATTCCCTTCATTGATATTTGTTGGAGAAGTAAATGGTGAACATCCAGAAAAAGCATTAAAAAGAAAAAGATTTGATGAGTTAATACCAATTTATCCAAATGAAAAATTAAAATTAGAAACTACACAAAATGAATATGCAACTAGAATAATAGATTTAATGTGTCCAATAGGAAAAGGGCAAAGAGGTATGATTGTTGCTCCACCTAAAGTAGGTAAAACAACTTTATTAAAAAAAGTTGCTAATAGCATAACTCAAAATAACCCAGAAGTAGAATTAATTGTACTTTTGATAGATGAAAGACCAGAAGAAGTTACAGACATGAAAAGATCAATAAAAGGACAAGTAATACATTCAACATTTGATGAGTTACCAGAACATCATGTAAAAGTTGCTGAAATGGTTTTGGCTAGAGCTAAAAGACTTATAGAGCAAGAAAAGGATGTAGTAATATTATTAGATAGTATTACTAGATTAACAAGAGCATATAACCTTGTAATTCCTTCTTCAGGAAGAACTTTATCAGGTGGTATGGATCCAGCAGCATTACATAAACCTAAAAAATTCTTTGGGGCAGCAAGAAATATTGAAAATGGTGGAAGTTTGACAATATTGGCAACAGCATTGATTGATACCGGTAGTAGAATGGATGATGTTATATTTGAAGAGTTTAAAGGTACTGGAAATATGGAAGTTCATTTAGATAGAAAATTGTCTGAAAGAAGAATTTTTCCAGCTATTGATATTAATAAATCAGGAACAAGAAGAGATGATTTATTATTAACTCCAGAAGAAAGAGAAACTGTTTTTGCTTTAAGGAAAGCTATGAATGCAATGCCAGTTGCCGAAGTTACTGAACAAGTAATAAGTGAAATGACTAAAACTAGAAATAATAAAGAATTTGTAAAGAAAATGGATTCATATTTAAGAAGATTTAAATAAGATAATAGATTTTTGTTTTTAATTTTTTATAATGAAAGAAGTGGCTAAAAGCCATTTTTTTATTGTAATAGTGTTTCCTATACAAATAAAAAAGAATGCTCCGCTATAGCGGAGCGTGTAAGGTCTTATAAATGAATTTTATTTTTCCCTTCGTCGTTTTTTGATAATTTGTCCCTTAGCAGAAGGGTTTGCCTTTGCTTCTTTTTTGTCTATAATCCGTTTTTTAGAAGGATATAGCATTGGAAGGGGAAGAAGGGGATTCAAGTGTTTTCTTTTTTGTTGCCTATTCATAATACAACCTCCTATATTTTTGATAAATATATAATATCAAAAAAATAAAAAAAGACAATAAAAATTAAAATTAAGTTTTAAATAATTTTATAAAAATATTATTATAAAATTTGTATAAAAAATCAAAAAATAGAAAAAAGTATAATGTAAAATACTGAATATAAATTAAGGCTTTATGAGGTTTAAATAAGAAATTAAATACATTGATATAAATTAATATTTTATGAGGATTATTAAATTAAATAAGAAAATAAAAGTACTGATATAAATAAATTTATTTTGCAAATATATTTAAAAGGGAAGAGAATATAATACAATCTCTTAAATATTTATAAATACAAAACATTGCACAAAATCAAAGTTTTGTGCAAATAGAGGTAGGAGAAAAATATAAAACAGTCATAAACCTATACTCTTACATATTCAAGGCTTTTGTATTGCTGTTATATTAATATTACTATTAACTATTAAAATCAATTTTAAGACATTTTTTTATTTTGCTTATATAATTTCATTATTATAATTAGTTTACTTACTATAATTTTCTTATTGTATATTTTTAATTTTTATATATTAAATTATATGAAAATTTTTCAAAAATCTCTAAAGTACCTATTTCTCTATATTTGCCTTATTTTACGAACAAACTATATGCCTAAAAAATAAAAACGGCTTAAAATCGATTCTCGTGCGTCGCTTTTTTGGCACTTTTTAGGCGTTTTTTGAAAGTAGTAATCTTTAGCCATTTTTAAGTATTTTTACATGTTATACATATATCAGTTATAGTATTTTATATAATCTAGACATATAACTTGTTAAGTTTATAATTAAAATGTCTTAAAAACGATTTTAAAGCCTAATAAATTATAATTATATTAATATTCTAATTAACTTTTTATGAAAGATTTTTATTATTAAATTTATTTTACTATATTTAATTTTAGTATTTTTATTATTTATTAATATAAATTAATTTTAAAACTGATTAAAAAGAATAATTTTTAATTAATTCAAACTGTTCAAATGTTCGCTTTTTAAAATTCTAATGTTTGATATAAAAATATTATAATTTAAACATTGCACAAAATTTTTAAATTTAATTTATTATAATAATTTTTGTTTTTTAATTAATTTATTTTTAATTTACTATTTTAATTTGATTTTATATTATTTATTCCATTAAAATATTTTTTCTAAAAATTGTTTTATAGTTCTGTTTATTTTTAATTAATATATATTAGTGTAATTCTTATTTATAATTATTTTATTGTTTTAGAAAATAGGTACTCACCCTCTTCCCCTTCTTCTTACTTCTGCTTTGATAAAACATAGAGAATATTAGTATTTTAATATTCTCCGTATAAATTGTAATTTGTCTAACCCATCAACATTCCACAAAATAATTTCATAGTTTATATTACAAACCAATTTCAATAATTAAATATCCATTGCTATATATTGCTTTAATAGTACCATCATTTAACTCTATAAGTTTTTTTGCGATAGATAGACCTATGCCAGTAGATTCTTTCGCATTTTCTACTGAAAAATAGCGTTCAAAAATTTTTTGAACTGTTGTTGCATCAAGTGAATTTGCTTTATTGGAGAATGAAATTGTCCCATCTTCATTCATTATAACTTTAAAATCTCCTGTACTATATTTTGACACATTAGATAAAATATTTTCAAATATCCTTATAATTGAGATTCTATTGACTAATTTATAAATTTTTTTACTACAAATAGAAACTTTTGGGACGATATCTTTTTCTTTGAAAATATTATAATAACTCACTAATGTTTCTTCTAAAATTTCATTGATGCAACAATTTTCCTTTTTTAATTCTATATCAATATCCATTAATTTAGAAAACTCAAATAATTGTTTCGTAAGTTCTGTTAATTCATTAGATTTTTTCTCAACTATTTTTAAATATTTTTCTTGTTTATCAGACAATTTTTCTTGTTGTATTAAATCAATATATCCTCTAATGGCTGTTAAAGGTGTTCTTAAATCATGTGAAATGTTAGTTATTATTTTCTTTAATTCTTGATTTCCACTTTTATATTGTAATGTTTGTTTTCTTAAATCTGTAAGGTTCTCATTTATATTTATAGTTAAATTTTTAATATCTTTATCCGATGAGGATATAGTTATTATATTATTAGTATCTGCTTTTAATATATAAGTAAAAGATTTTTCAATTTCTTTAATAGAATGTTTTATTAAACATAATCTTAAAATTAAAAATATACAAGCACAAAATAAGATAATAGTTATCAATAATAAACTAATATTCACTTTTTCCTCCTATTTCAGTTCCTTTTTAGAAAAAATATATATACCTAATATATTTATAGTACATATTAGAGTAATAGAATAAATTGGCATTTGTTTCAAATACTCTAAATCATTGCTTCCAATTTCCATAGCCTGTCCTTGTGGAATTAAAAGATAAATCATTCTTGCTTGTTTAACTTTTTCATCTCCTGGATAGTTTGGATCAAGTTCTTTGCTTACAATATGAGAAACACCATTTTCGTCTACATATGTATTAGTTATATACTTATCAGTATTTGCAGGCAAAGAAAATGAAGCCTGTACTACATACATTGTTATAAAAAGAATTATGCATATTGTTGTTGATACTGTTATTTCAGAGCATATCATAGATATAAAGTTAAAAATAGAGCAAAACGATATGATGACTAATACAGTATTTAATAGTACCATTGCAAATTGAGATAGTGTCATCTGCAGTTGCCCAAATAAAGGAATACCAATTAAAAATACTAATACTAAATACACAATTTCGCATAAAATAGATGCTATTATACTAATAATAAGATTTGCTAAAAAAATTGAAATTCTACTATGTCCTACTATAATTTTATTCCTTATAATTCCTTGTGAATGTTCTTTCCCAACAAAAATACTTACAAATATTGCTATAAAAAGTCCTATATACATTATAAATTCATTCGCTATTTTATCTAAATTTATCTCTTCATTAGAGGTATATCTAAATAATGTAAATCCTGCTATTCCAATAGTTAAAAACACAAATAACCAAAATATAATATCTTTTTTTAATCTAAAAAAACCTGCTTTTAATAGTTTAATCATTATTTGCACCTCCTATTAAATTCAAATAATAGTTTTCTAACGATTCTCCTTTTTCTTGAAAATCATTTACTATACAATTTCTTTTAGAAAGTGCAATAACAAGTTCTGACACATTTACTTTCTCATATATATCAATTTTGTCATTAGAAATAACTTTATAATGTAAATTTTCTTCTTCTAAATATTTAACACATTCTTTTAAATTAGTTACATTGATTTGTGTTCTAATTTTAAAATTTTGTTCTAATTCATCTTTATTAATTTCTTTTATAATGCTTCCTTTGTCTATAATACCATAGCATGTTGCAATTTTAGATAATTCATCTAAATAATGACTAGAAATTAAGAACGTAATACCCTTTTCTCTATTTAATGTTAAAATTAATTCTCTTATTTCTATTATTCCTTCAGGATCTAATCCGTTTATAGGTTCATCTAAAATTAATAAATCAGGATTACCAACTAAGCTAATTGCTATTCCTAATCTTTGTTTCATTCCTAAAGAAAAATGTTTAGCAGTTTTTTTACCTGTATTTTCTAATCCCACAATTTTAAGTATTTCATCTAACTTACTATATGAAGGCAACCCTATAATTTTATACTGCTCTTTAAGGTTATCTATTGCTGTCATATCTGAGCAAATTGAGGGGGGGTCTATTATCCCCCCTATTCTTTTTCTTGCTTCTGCAATTTTTCTACTATTATTAGAAATACCATAAATAGTATATTCTCCTGCTGTAACTTTTTGTAAACCACAAAGTAATCTTATTAAAGTAGTTTTCCCAGCTCCATTTTTTCCTATTAATCCATATATAGCACCTTTTGGAATGTGCATAGAAAGATTATTTAAGGCTTTAAAATGTCCATATCTTTTTTCAATGTTATTTGCTTCTAAAATATATTCCATTTTCTCCTCCTTTCTTATGAAAAATCTTATCATAAAATAGTTAAGAAAATAGTTAAAACTTAGTTAAGAAATAATAAAGATTTTTTAGTCACATAATTTAAAACCAATTCCCCATACTGATTCTATATATTCATTTGTTGTAACATTTCTTATTTTTTTCCTTATATTGCTTATATGAACTTTTAAAGAATTCTCATCACATATTTGTGTTTCAGGATTTATTTTATTATCTTCATCCAATATTTGAATTAACTTGGTCTTTGTTATAATTTGTTTTGGATTTAACAATAATTGTTTTAATATTATATATTCTGTTTTTGTTAAATTTATTTTTTCTTTTTTTATATATAACATATGTGTTGCTTTATCTAAAACCATATCTTTATATATTAAATTTGCATTTTGTTCTTTTTTATTAATTCTAAGTTGTACTTTAACTCTTGCTAATAGTTCATTTGTGTCAAATGGTTTGGTAATATAATCATTAGCACCACTTGATAATACATTTACTTTATCTTCTGATGATATCTTTGCACTAATCACTATAATTGGAATATCAGTTACTTTTTTTATTATTTCTTCTCCAGTTAGTCCAGGTAACATTAAATCTAGTAATATTAAATTTATATTATTATTTTCAATCAATAGTAGAGCCTCCGTTCCCGAATATGCACTAATTATTTCATATCTTTCTTTTTCTAATACACTTTTTATTAGATTATGAATATCGACATCATCTTCCACTATTAATATCTTTTTCATTCTTAAATTCTCCTATAAATTACTATTTTACTTTATTATATTCTAAACATTTTTCTTCTAGTAATCTAAAATTACAACATCTTGATTTCATATTATCTGGTAGTTTTCCGCTGTTATATAATTGATATAATCTAAAAGACTTATTTTTCACTTGACGATAATGAGCATTTAACCAATTTAATTGCTCTTTTAATAACTTTTGATATTTTAGTTCTGCTATGGTCAATGTTTCTTTATTTAAATCTACTAAAGTATAATTTTTATTGGTTACAGGTATCATATTATTAAAATTAACAGCTCCTAATTCTCCATCTTTTATCTTGAAAAAGTCTATCATATTTTTCATTTTTTTATGTTTAGGTTTTGGACTAGATAAGGGAGCAAAATATTTACAAGTTTCTATTTCAAATAATATACCTATAAATGGTCTTAATTCTTTTTCATGTTTGTTATAAGCTACTTTATTATCAAATTGTCTCAAATAATCACAATAATCCGAATCAACTCTGACTATTTCTAAATTTAATATCATTATATCTGCCTCCTTAAATTTAGTCTATTATATATTATTTTTGAAAAAAACGCAATTAAGAATTGGAGCAAAAAATTAAAGATTAGAGCCTAAACTCTAATCTTCTTTTTTTAATTCCAACTTATGGCTGGATACACCGCTTTTTTAAGTTCCATTTATTGGCTGGATACACCGCTTTTTTAAGTTCCACTTATTGGCTGGATTCACCAACTTTTTAGCTATTTTTTATAGCAATAATATTATATGCAATTTTCATAAATTTATTGCTTAGTGTACTTTAAATATATCACATTTTTATATAATAATCAATATATTTTGCAAATTTTTATTATATTTCAATCCAAAAAGGTTCCGATTATCAAAGTTTTGTGCAAAAAGAAATTGTTCTAAAAAACTTTGATCTTTCGCTACGCCTTAGTCCAGTATATTTTTTATATCTAGAGTTCCAAGGGATATTATCAAATAAAATTTTGATAATATCCCTCTGTCCTTTTTTATGCCAATTCAACGTTATATGCTAAAAGCTTTTTTCTCGTTGAATCCGTATAATAGCGATTAACTTTTACTTTTGCACCAATAGATAATTTCGTTTTATCATCTTCTTTAATAAAACGATATATTGGTATTAGTTGTAAAACTCCATGAAATACTGCTATTACACAAGTATCCCGGATTTCTGTTATTATACCATATTCAACTGTTGTAGGCATTTTTGGATTAATTGGCATCAATTCTACTCTTTTTTTTGACATTTGAATTCCTCCCAAAATTTTACGGAGGAATTGCACATCCTCCGTATACTTTCTATACTAGGTTGTGCAATAACCAATATAGTTAAAATTGTATCACTTTTATGTGGATTTGTAAATAATAATCGACTTTTATTAATATAATTTCATATTTATATAATAATCAATATATTTTGCAAATTTTATATGTATAAAAAACCAAAAAAATTATACATGTTTTTGAAATATGCATAATTTTTAGCTTGTTTAGATATAAAAAGGTTCCGAATTTTATTTAATATATTTATAAAGTTTTTATAGTCATTTAATAGAAATATGCTATCCCCCTACTCTATCATTTTTTGTATAAAATTAAAAATTAAACAACATTAATTTTCTTATCCTTCTGAAACCAGTTTACAAATTTTTAATTTTTCTTAACAAAAAGATGAGCAATCATCCACTGACTACTCACCTTTTTAATATGCTTACTTCTTAATGCAAGCAATTGTCTGCTTCTCGAAATCAGATGCTACGATTAGCATCACAATTCCAGCTTTGCAATACACAGTATAAGATTTGTTGGTGTCTATAAGTACATATGTCTTTATTAAAGCTGTCTCAGGAAAGCCGTTCGGAGCTTCCACAAACATATCTTTAAAATCACCAACAATTTCCATATTGTGTTTTTTCAAAATTTGATTTACTTGTTGCATAATTTCGTTTGTCATTTCTTTATCCTCCAAATAAATATTTATCGAAACATATTGGAGGATCTGTATGACCTCCGAAAATGTTTCAAAGATCTTATTACAGAGCATATTTTTGCAAACCTAATAATTAGCTAAATTATAATTTATCTAACAGATGGAACTCATTTGAAAAGTAACGGTCAAAGATTTTCTGAACTGTTGTTGCATCAAGTGAATTTGCTTTATTGGAAAATGAAATTGTCCCATTTTCATTGTTATAAAAAGAATGATGCATATTGTTGTTGATACTGTTATTTCAGAATATATCATAGATATAAAGTTAAAAATAGTGCAGAATGATATGATGACTAAAACAGTATTGATAGTACCATTGCAAATTGAGATAATGGCATCTGCAGTTGTCCAAATAAATGGATACCAATTAAAAATATTAATACTAAATACACAATATATTATTAGATAAGTCAATTAAGTTTCACGTTTTTTATATCACTTTTAAAGCCAACATTCACGTTTTTTACACATCGATATGCAGTTGGTTTCACGTTTTTTATACGCATAAAGTTCCGATTATCAAAGTTTTTCGCAAAAAGAGACAGGAATGTAATATAAGCCAGCTATAAACATTTACTATTATTCCTTTTTGGCTACTTATTTGTTTGAAAAGATAATACTATATCAAGAAAGTATAACTATATATTTTCAAATTTTATAAAATTTGATATCTCTTTTTTAAATTATTATATATGTTTGATAAATTAAAAGACTCTCGACAGAAATTTTCATTTATTATTATAAATATACAAAATAAAAACAAAAAGAAGAAAAACACAAATTATTTGCATAACAAACGTAATGCTTACAGATATACTTTTGTGTTGTAAAATGTAAAGAAAGTTTAATATTATTGCATAGCAAAAAAATAAAGTCAATTTTTCTTAAAAAATAAGAAAGAAAGGAGCAAAACTTATGAAAGCTTTTAAAATACCACAAATTCCATCAACTACTAATAAATGTATAAGATTTCCTAATGATGTTATCGAAGAAGTTGAAAAAGCAATTGAAGGAAAAAACTGTACATTTACTGCCTTTGTAATTGAAGCTGTCAGAGTTGCTCTTGCTAATATTGAAGAAGAAGAACTCAATTACAAATAGCAAAATTCGATATTCATTTTATGTTTCAAAGTATTCAATATACTTTATATTTACACGAACAAAGCAAGAAATTTACACAGTCTTACTTTCCTAAGATTGACGCAATACAATAACGACTAGCTTTTGCTATATAATTTTGTTTTAAAACATACAAATTACAGGAGATTAAAAGATGGAAAAAATGCAATATGAATCTTTTAAAAAAGATTATAAAAATAAAAAGATTACATTATCTATAAATTTATCAAAAGCTAGAGAAATACTTCTCATGGAAATAAACTATAAACCTATAATTTTCTTTCACATTCTTATCTATATATTACTATTAGGTTGTTGCATATATAGTTTTTTTATTTTTAAATGGTTTGGAATATTATATTCTATAATATTTATTGCATTATGGTTTTTATACATGGGTGCATGCTCGGTATCCAAGAAAACAAGCAAAGGTATAACAACGATTTGTATAGGAATTATATTTACACTTTTGATGGGTATAATTTTTGATTTTTATATAGCATTGTTAATAGGTTTAAGTTTCTTGGAATTATATTTAACAAACTGTCTATATCAATTCTCGGCAAAAATATTAATAGATAAATTTGTATTAAAAGATGAAAAATACTTTAGTCGTTGGTATAATGAAGTGTTTTTTATTGTATAGGAAAAACTCGATGGCTTTTATCTATTAGAAAGTCAGTATGACTTTCCTAATAGATAATAATAGCGACATGTTTTTTTAGTTAACTAACATGTCGCTTCTTTTTTCGCATGCCAAATTTTACGTAAGTAAAATTTGTGTGCAACCGTTTTATTTATATATCATTCTACTTCGCTTTCTGTTTCTACAGACGATGATTCATCATTATTTGTAGAATTACTTGTATTAGTATTTGGTGTAGTATAATTGTTATTATTATCTGTTGAAGTATTATTTCTTCCTCCACTAGTATTTGTATTCGTTGTATTACTTGTATTAGAAGACACATTACTATTTGTTGTAGTATTATTACGATTTGTATTTGTTGTATTACTTGAAGTATTATTTGAAGTATTGTTTCTAATACTATTATTTGTAGTATTTGTTATTGGTGTCTCATTTTCTATACTTGGATCTAATGTTAAATCATCATTAAATACATTTTGATTTGTTTGTTGTTCTTGACTATTATCAGTATTAGTTGAAGTTATCTTACTTCCAGAATGTTTTGTACACTCACCTGGCTTTGTTCCAAACAAGAAATATTCTTCATAAGTATTAGTACAACCACTATTAGCAACACATCCAGAATCAGCACATATAGTTGCTGTTTGTATCCAGCTAGGTTGTTCAAAAGTTGCATTATCTAGTCCAGAATGGATATTCCTCATTACATTTGCCCAAATAATCCCTGCCGGATTTTGTCTATTAAAATAAATTGTTTCATTTTGATCATATCCAAACCAAGTAGCAGCAGTATAGTAAGGTGTAAATCCACATAGCCATCTATCATAGTTTTCGTCTGTAGTTCCTGTTTTTGCTGCCACATCAATCCCTGATATAGAGCAATATGTAGCAGTTCCATTTGCTCCCTTTACAGGCTGAGTTAGTATTTCTTTTATAATATATGCTACTTGCTTTGAAACTACTTTTTTAGATTTAGGCTTAGCTTCTACAATAGTTTTTCCTGACTTATTAGTAATAGTTGTATAGAAAGTTGGTTCTATATATACACCGTCATTTGCAATTGTTGCATAAGCAGAGGCCATTTCTAATGGTGTAATCCCTTGGTCTAATCCTCCTAATGCTAATGCCAAACTTTCATCATTTTCTGTTAATGAAGTAATTCCCATTTTTTCTAGGTAAGAAATTGCCGTTTTAGGTTTTATTTCTTGCATCATTTCTACAAAAGGTATATTTTGAGATGATTCTACGGCTCTTCTAACAGTTACTTCTCCTAAATATCCGTCATAATTTACAGGACTATAATTTCCTTCAAAAGTCTTTTCTACATCAGCATATATTGTTGATGCAGTAAATTTTTTCTTGTCAATTCCAGGTGTTAGAACAGCTAGTGGTTTTATTGATGAGCCAGTTTGTCTCTTACTTTGTGTTGCCCTATTTAAACCTCTTGCTGTATCTTTTTCTCCTAATCCTCCAACACAAGCTACCACTTGCCCAGTTGTATGGTCTATAATTACCATTGCAGCTTGTGCAGGATCTCCTCCCTGTCTAGAAGCTATATTATATTGTCTTTTTGCGAATTCACTTTCAGTCTCATCTTGAATATCTGAATCTTGAGTACTCTTAATGGTTAATCCTGATAAATATATATAGTTTGTTGCAAAATCTTCTGAAATATTTTTCTTGTCTGCTATATCTTCAATTATTTCTGTTGTTAAAGCATCTGTATGATATGAATATATTCCGTCACTTGATTGTACTGTTCCCTGTTTAAAATTCAAACCATTATCAACTTCTGCTACAGCACTATTATACTCTCCTTCTGTAATATATTCCAGTTCTAGCATTTTTCCTAATACTGTTTTTGTTCTATTATTTATTTTCTCAGTATTATCAGTTTCATCATCAAATGGATTATATGAATTTGGTGAATTATTTATACCTGCCAAAAATGCACATTCAGCTATACTTAATTGCTGAACACCTTTACTGAAATAATATTGACTACCAGCACCTACCCCATATATATTAGGTCCTACATATATCACATTTAAATACATGTCTAATATCTCGTCTTTTGAGAAATACCATTCTAGTTGATATGCTTTCCACCACTCTTTTACTTTACGAAATACTGAATCTGTATTATCACCAGTTAAATTCTTAACTAATTGTTGTGTTATTGTGCTACCTCCATATGATGAGTTTCCAGCATGAAAAATATAAGAAACTATGGCAGATGCTGTTCTTTTTATATCTACACCATGATGTTTATAATACCTTTCATCTTCAATAGAAACATATGCATTTTCTAAATTTTCTGGCATATCTTTTGGTTCTATTTTAATTTTTTTTCGTTCACTACCTAATTCAGCTATAACATTTCCACCAGAATCGACTACAATTGAATTTTCATTTGCAAACATATCTGTTGTTATCTGTTTCCAATTATGTGCTGATACGCCTAATATAATGCCTAAAATTAATATTACAACAATTATACAGATAATTATTATCTTTTTTATTTTCTTTCTTTTCAAAATTTGTTTATAATTTAAATCTTTTCCATGTTTACTTTTATTTTTAGAATGTTTGTTTTTAGGACTATTTTCATTTTTTCTTTGCTGTTCGAAAAAATTTTCTCTTTCTTCTTTTTCCTTTTGCATTTGTCTCATAGCTTTAGGTAACTGTTCTTCATTTTTTTTACTTCTAAACATATACTCACTACCCTTCACTAATATATTTGTAATAGTATATCATACTTTCCAAAAAAATCAAATGTGATTTTGTGATGATTTTAGCAATAGCACCCCCCTATTTATATTAAGGATTAGTGAAGGAGCCACTATAGGGGAAATATATAATATAAAAAAATGAACGATTTTGCGTATCTAAATTTGAAATAGAAATTCTTAAAGAAAAAAATGTTGGATATGCACGGTACTCGCAGAATGCGAGGGCCTGAGTGCAAGAAAACATCTTTTTCTTTTAGAATTTCTTTGAAAATTTAGCTTATACAAAATTGTGAATGATTTTATATTATATATTTCCCCTATAGTGGCTCCTTCACTAATCCTTAATATAAATAGGGGGGTGCTATTGCTAAAATCATCACAAAATTTTTAGTTTTTCTATTTCATTTTTACCATTGTTGATATATAATAAGTGTAGATACATATTTAATACATACTAAGGAGTGAAAGAACTTATGATAAGGAGAGAAGAAAATCCAGATTTTATAAATTCTTTTTTAGATTATAGTACAACTATTTTAAACAAATCACCAAATAGTATAAAAGAATATAATTATGATTTAATGATGTTTTTTAGATTTATCAAAATCCATTTCAAATTAACAGAAGAAACAGATTTTGCAAAAATAAATATAAATGATATATCAATAGATACTGTTAAAAAAATATCTTTGGAAGATATACATGCATTTATAAGTTATATGGCAATAGAATTAAAAAGTAAATCTGCTACTAGAGCTAGAAAGGTATCTACTATAAGAATATTTTTCAAATATCTATCCCAAAAAGCTCATTTGATAGATATAAATCCTGCCCAAAACTTAGAAACTCCTAAAGCTGATAGGAGACTTCCTAAATATTTAAACTTAGAAGAAAGTAAAAGATTGCTAGATGTTACTGAAAACGAAGATAATAGAAATTATCAAAGAGATTATGCAATCATAACTTTATTCTTAAATTGTGGACTTCGTTTATCTGAATTAGTTGGAATTGATGTAAAAGACATTGATTTTAGCGAAGCTAAATTAAATGTAATTGGAAAAGGAAATAAAGAAAGAACAATTTATTTAAACAAAGCATGTTTAAAAGCTATTAGTGAATACTTACAAGTAAGACCAAAAGAAGGTATTAAAGTCGATAAATTAAATTCTCATAAAGCTCTATTTTTGAGTGAACGACGTGAAAGAATTAGCCGAAGAACTGTTCAATATATAGTAAATAAGGAATTGCAAAAAGCTGGATTAGATACTAAAAAATATTCTGTACATAAATTAAGACATACAGCTGCAACACTCATGTATCAATATGGTAATGTTGATATTAGAGCATTGCAGGTACTTTTAGGACATGAAAGTATTTCAACTACTGAAATATATACACATGTTGATAATACCCAAGTTAGAGATGCAGTTGAAAGTAATCCTTTAGCAGATTTATAATTTTGTTAATAGAAAATATATGAAACTTTTTTGTTTCACAAAATAAAATTTATCCACGAATAATTTTAATGGCTTCTGGAATCATTTCAATTGTATCAGATGCTTTCATACTAATATCAGTATATTTCTCTTGAGCCAACTCTCCTGCCACCCCAGCTAAATAGCTACCAGAAGCTATTGTCTTTACATTGGCTTCATTATATCCTAATAATCCAACTAGAACACCTGATAAAACATCTCCACTTCCAGCAGTTGCCATTCCCGGACAGCCCCTATCTACTAAACAAGTTTCTGTACCATTTGTAACAATAGTAGTAGGACCTTTTAAAAGTAATATAATATTATATTTTTTTGCAAATTCTTCGGCTATCTGTATTGGATTTTCCTTTATTTTATCTATTTTAACCTTTGATATCCTTTCAAATTCTTTTAGATGTGGTGTTAAAATAACTTTACATTTTGTTTTATTTAAAATATCTAAATTCATTTCAGACAACGTATTTAATCCATCAGCATCTATAATACATGGAATCGCTTTATTTTCTAATATATATTTTAAAATAGATATATTATCTTTACCTTTCCCCCACCCCATTCCAATAGCTAATGCTTTTAATTTTTCTAAAGCTTTATCTATATTTTCTTTATTAAACTTCATTTTATTTTCTTCATCATTTTCCATTGAAAAAATTGTTTGTTCCAACAAATATGGTGCAACTATACTTTCTATGCTTTTAGGTACAATTAACCTTATTACTCCACAACCAGCTCTTAAAGCTGTAGAACTCATATTAGCAAGCTTTATGGCACCTGTGTATTCCATACAACCTCCCATTATTCCAACATATCCATATGTTCCCTTGTGTGAATCTTTTTCTCTTTTTTTAAAAATATTTTTTAAATCTTCTTTTTTTAATATATTTGTATTCATATAAACACCTTCTTTATTTATTTTTATAGCATATAATTTTTAATTTGTCCAATCAGGTGGAACGTTAGGGACATGCGAAATCGTTCCAAAATGGAACGATTTCGCATGTCCCTAACGTTCCACCTGATTGGATAAAAAAATATTTAATATTTTTGTAAAAGTACTAGACATATTTTTGCTATTTGTGGTATCATTACTATTGAACTTATGATAAATTTTATAAATCTAAATGGAGGGATAAAATAATGAGTAAATTTTTAAAAATATTTTTTATTGTACTAATATTTATTGCAATAATTTCTTTTATGTCAAATGTATTGGCTGTCGATATGGATATAGATGATACAAATAGTACTGCGAACACATCAAGTAATAATGATAATAACTCTGAAAATGTTTCAGATGAAAATGAGAGTAATACAAATCAAACGAATAATTCAAATTCTACTAATACTAATTCAAGTAATAGCACAAGTAATTCTTCAAATACACAATCAAACACATCTACTACATCAAGTAGCTCAAACATGACTACTGTAACCGGTAATGTTTCTGAAGGCGAAGAAGGATTAGGATTATCAAATATTTTGTGTATAATTTTAATTGCAATAGGTATTTTATTAATATTATTAGCAATCGCAATTTTAATAAGATTAGGTGGAAAAAAATAACAAATATTAGATTTTAACTTTTTTAGTTAGAATCTTTTTTTTGCAAAATTTTTACATGTATAATTATTTTTCTTTTTTAAATAATATTAATGAGAATATATTGTCTAATATTATTTTCATTATATGTTTTAAAGGAGGAAATCAGTTATGCAGAAAAAATTATTAATAACATTTGCTATTATTGTCTCTATCATATTTTCTTTTTCTGTATGTTTTGCAAACGATGCTTTAACAGATGCTTCTAATGCAGTTAAAGACACTATGAATAATGCTGGTAATGCTGTCAAAGGAACTATGGAAAATGCAGGAAATGCTATAAAAGATTCTACAGAAAAAGCAGAAAATACTATGGAGAATGTTGGTAATTCAGTTGAAAATGCTGGTAACACTGTAGAAAAAGATGTAGGAAATGCTACTTCACAAACAACTACAAGAAATGATGATACTTATACAGCTACTAGAACATCAACAAATGGAAGTGCGACTTTTATGGGAATGAATGCTACAGCTTGGACTTGGCTAATACTAGGTATTGCAGCAATAGCAATTATAGCTGTAGTTTGGTACTACTCAATGCAAATCACTTCTGAAAATAATGACTCAAGAAAAGACTAATTTCGTATAAACAGATAGAGATTTTATTTTTCTATCTGTTTAGTTTTATAATAGTTAATATAAATACAATGATTCTATATCTAGTAACTTTTATAGATATGTAGTATTTTCTGTTTGCAGTTTTAATTTACGTGTGTTATAATATTCAAAAAGTTTAAAGTCATTTATTGCTTAAATGGAGGTATTTATGAATAATAAATTAATTGCTAAAAATCCTACAGCATATCATAATTATTTTATTGAAGATAAGATTGAAGCTGGTATTGTGCTTTTTGGTACAGAAATAAAGTCTATTAGAGCTGGTAAAGTTAACCTTAAAGACAGTTATGCAAATATAAAAAAAGGTGAAGTATATATATGTGGAATGCACATAAGTCCTTATGAACATGGAAATATTTTTAACAAAGACCCTTTAAGAGATAGAAAACTTTTATTAAATAAAAGAGAAATTAACAGATTGATTGGCCTTATAAAGCAAAAAGGTTATACCTTAATTCCTATCAGTATCTATTTTAAAGGAAATTTTGTAAAAATTGAATTAGGTATTGGGAAAGGTAAAAAACTCTATGATAAGCGCCAAGATATTGCTAAAAAAGATGCCCAAAAACAAATTGCCATAAATTTAAAAAACAGGCAATATTAATTTTGAAGAAATTTATTTACAACTATATATTAGAAAATCATAATAGTTTCTTTGAAAAATAAAATATTTAATTTTTACATATTTAACAAAAATCTACCAAGATAAAATTAGGTAGATTTTTGTTATTCAAATATTATCTTGTTTCCTCTGTGTCTTGTTGTTTTTCAACTTCATTTATTTTTCCTATATTTTTAGAAACTATTGACTCATATTTGGTTTTAGTAATTTTTCCATTTTTTATTGCTTCTTTAAAAAAAATTGTTAACATGTTATTACTGATTATAATACCATATTCTTCTTCAAATTCTTTTATTATTTGACTTCTTGTTTTTCCTTCTAAAAATTTTTGTAATGCAATTTCTTCCAGATATTCATTCCTTTTCTTTTTTTCTTCTTTTATTTGTTTTTTTCTTTCTTCAAGAGCTTCTAAATCTTCTTTTGTAATTTCACAAGTTTTTATTCCTTGTTTTATATAATTTCTTACTGTAGATTCGGAAATAAAATATCCAAAATGTTTGCAGATTTCTCTTGGAAGCATTGAAAAAGGCTTTTTATATAGTCTAATAACTTCTTCCTTACTTATATAATGCATAACTTTAAAATTCCTTCTTATATTTTACCAGCTGAACCAAATACATCTCTCATTTTGTGAGCAACTGTTTCTTTAATTAATTCTCTTGCAGGTGTTAAGTATTTTCTTGGATCAAATGCACTTGGGTCTTCTACAAATACTTTTCTAATTCCAGCAGTCATTGCTAGTCTTAAATCTGTATCTACATTAATTTTAGATACACCAGATATACTTGCCTCATGTAACATCTCATCTGGCACACCTTTTGCACCTGGAATATTTCCTCCATATTGATTACACATTTGAACTAATTCTGGTATAACTGTAGAAGCACCATGTAATACAATTGGTGTATTTGGTATTCTTTTTTTAATTTCTTTTAAAATATCAAATCTTAATTTGGCTTCACCTTTAAATTTATAAGCTCCATGACTTGTTCCTATTGCTATTGCTAGAGAATCACATCCAGTTTTCTTTACAAATTCTTCTGCTTGGGCTGGATCTGTATACATAGCATCAGATGCTGATACATTTACATCATCTTCTATTCCTGCTAATTTTCCAAGTTCAGCTTCAACTACAACACCTTTAGAATGTGCATAATCTACAACTTGTTTTGTTAAAGCAACATTTTCGTCAAAATCATATTTTGAGCCATCAATCATTACTGATGTAAATCCGTTATCTATGCACATTTTAGCAGTTTCAAAATCTGGTCCATGGTCTAAATGAATTGCCATTGGAACCTCTGGATATTCTTCTACTGCTGCTTCTATCATTTTCATTAAATATCCTATTCTTGCATATTTTATTGCACTTGATGATGCTTGTAAGATAACTGGAGATTTTGTTTCATGTGCTGCATCAACTATCGCTTGTACAATTTCCATATTATTTACATTGAATGCACCTATAGCAAATCCTTCTTTCATTGATTTTTCAAACATTTCTTTAGTTGTAACTAACATATCTTTTCCTCCTTTTGGGGTATTACTTCTTTGTTAAGCAAAAAATCTCTTAACATATTTTCATATCTCCCCTATTCTTTTTCTATAGCTATTTTATTTCTAATTTTTAGATATGTCAAGAAAAAATGAGAAGAAAATTATTCCTTCCCATAAATATAACTTGAACACATAGATTCGTCAGCTTGTTTTGTATTACAATTTTTAGTAGGTTCTACTTGGATTGCTTGTAATTTGCATAAATTTTGATTTTTTTCATTATACTTACAAGTTCCTACTGTACAATGTATTTTTTGATTTCCTTCCATTTTCCTACCTCCAAAAATTTGTATATGAACTTGATTTTTTGTTCATACTATTATTATGTAATTTTTTTTTAATTGTATGCAATTTTTGAAGTTTTAAAATTTTCTAATTTTTCATAAGACTATTACTATGAAGTATAAATTTTTTTCATTCATTACTATTACAATTATTATCTATACATTTTTCTGGTGGTTCTTTGAAGCTTAAATACCAACTAATTCCATTTCTATTACTTTCTATCTCACTTACTCGCTCTATTAATTCTTCATATGTCTTTGGCGGTGATACAATTACTGGTTGGTTTGGCATCCAATTGGCTGATGTTGAACCGTTTGAGCAATCTGCCATTTGTAATGCTTGCACAATTCTTATGATTTCAGGAATAAATCTTCCTACATTCATTGGGTAAATTAATATAGTTCTAATAATTCCTTTGTCATCAATGATATATACATTTCTGACTGTTTCTGTATTGCTTATATCACTTGAAATCATTCCATATCTTCTGGCTATTTCTCCATTTCTATCAGCAATAATTGGGAATGATATTTTTATTCCTGTTCTACAATATATGTCATAGACCCATGCTAGATGTGAAGAATTACTATCTACACTTAAACCTAGTAGTTCCGTATTTAGTTGTTGAAAATATGTATGCGCTCTTGTAAAAGCAATCATTTCAGTAGTGCATACGGGGGTAAAGTCTTTCAATGTGGGGATAGTTATAATATTTTAATTTATTTCTTTTATATAATTTTCAGTATTCCAAATAGCATATAACGGAATATTTAAAATCTTATTATTAAATTTTATATTTAATAGAGAATATCTTATAGCAAATTTAGGATTATATTCTTTCATATATACTTTTAGACTTTGAGCTTTAACATTAATTCCTGCTTTTGCTTCAACAGGTATTATTAAGTTCTTATATGCAAATACAAAATCTATTTCACTTTGAAATTCGTTTGACCAATAATAAATTGTATTTACTTTTTTGACATTTCCTAATTCTTGAAGTACAAACTGTTCTGTAAGTAATCCATTAAATTCATTATATATTGAATCCTTTTCGATTATGGTTTCATAAGGTAATTCACAAAGAACTCTTAGTAAACCAACATCAAGTAAGTATATTTTGAATGCTTTTAAATCCTCATAGGCTTTCAAGGGTTGCTTATTGCCACATTTTACTCTGTTTACAACTCTTATTAAACCTGTGTCTTTTAACCAATTAATTGAATTTTCATACTCTCTTGCTCTTGCACCATCTTTTACAACACCATATATAAATTTTCTATTTTCTTTTGCCAATTGTGATGGTATACTATTCCAAACATATTGTATTTTTGTTGCTGTACTATTATCTGTATGTTTTGAAAAATCTCTTTCATATGCTTCTAAAATACCCTTTTGAACCCTTTCTACAAGTTCAAAATCCTTCTCTTCAATCCATGTTTTTACTGCTCTTGGCATTCCACCTATAACAAAATATTTTTTTAGATAATCTTTTAATTTATCTGTTATTAAATCTGGTAATTGTTCTAATTTATTTTTCTTAATTACATCAATTAAAATCTCCTCATCATTTGCAATCAAAAATTCTTCAAAATCTAATGGTTGTAATTCTAAAAAATCTACTTTTCCAACTGGAAATGAAACTTGGTCATGTAAAAACACTCCCAGTAAACTTCCAGCACAACATATTGCATATTCTGGTGTTTCTTCTGCAAAATATTTTAAAGATGTAAGTGCTCTTGGCAACTCTTGAATTTCATCAAATATTATTAATGTTTTTTCAGGTTCAATTTTCTTATGATTAAGTGCTGATAAATATTCTATAATCCTATTGGGTTCTATACTACCTTCAAATAAATTTGCTATGTTTCCTGCATTTTCAAAATTTATATATAAAACATCATCAAAACATTCTTTTCCAAATTCTTGTAGAATCCAAGTTTTCCCAACTTGTCTTGCCCCTTTTAAAATAAGTGGTAGCCTATCTTTTTTATTTTTCCATTCTTTTAATTCTGTTATAATTTTTCTATACATGCTATCAGCTCCTTTTTATTAACCTATAATCAAAATCACATTTTCTTGACCAATAATTACAAATTTAATCACATTTTCTTGACCAATATATGTATATTATATCACATTTTCTTGACCATATACAAGTTTTTATGAAATTTTATCATTTAAAAACATCAATGTTTAGATTAATTTTGCTATATCTACTTTCAAATCAAATTTTACAGTTTTATCACTATAAATCCATATAGTGTCAATTATATTTTCTAAAACATATCTGCTAGGCACTTCTGCAGATATGACCTTATCAAAATATTCTATTGCAATTTTTAATTTTTTGGTTTTTTCATTTGATATGTCTTGCTCTGCTTTCTGCAAAATTTTTTGTAATTTTTCTATTCTACTTGTCTTTTCTATCTCTAATTCTTTATATGAATCTTCTATCATTTGTTTTTGGTAATCATTTGTATTATTGGCTAAATCTTTTATTTTTTGATTTAATAATACTTTATACTCTGCTTTTAAAGTTTCAATTTCAAATTTAATTTTTTCTTTATTGGTTTGCTCTTTATTAGTTTTAACATCAATCTCTATTTTATTTATCTCATCTTGATATTTTTCTTTTGTAAATTTTAGAAATTCTTTTAAATGAATGATTATATCACTTTCCTTTATTTCATGACATTTACATCTTGCTTTCCCATAAGTTCTATACTGTGAACATTCATATCCCTTCTGTTTTTGTTTTCTGTTCACTGTTATGCCGACTTACTCCAAAGCCACAATCACCACATCTAATTAATCCTGAAAAAGCATAATTTCTTTTTCTAGTTCCTGATGTAGATTTTGCCTTTGCTTTTCTTTTTCGTATATTTTGTGCCAGTTCAAAAGTTTCTTTTGAAATAATTGCTTCATGATGATTTTCAAATACGAAGTGTTCTTCCTCTGGAAGTTTTATTGCCTTACCTCTTATAGAAATTGTTTTCTTTTTATGAGTTCTTAAATTTCCTGTATACACATCATTGTTTAATATATTACTTATCATATATGTAGACCATAGTTCTTGTACTGGATGCTTATATATCCTTCCTCTTTCTAAATGTTTTTGTCTGTAATATACTGATGGAGTTGGATAATTATATTTACTATTTAAAATATCACAAATCTTTTTTCTACCCAGTCCTTCTTCTATATATAATTTATATATTAGTTTTATAACTGGTCTAATTTCTTCATCTACATATAATTTTGTAACATCTTCCTTATCTTTTACATATCCATAATAATTTCCCATTACTAATCTTCCAGTTTTTTGTTTGGAATACATGTGATCTCTTGTTTTTCTTGAACAGTCTTTTACATATCTTTCATTAAACCAAGTTGTAATTCCAATTGTATCATCTCTGTCATTTAGAACATCATAAGTTCCTCCCATTTCAGAAACCAAAATTAAGTTTTTCTGCATATTCTTAAATTCATCAATAAGTACCAAAACTTTTCCATTGTTTCTTCCTATTCTTGATAAGTCTTTTGCTATAACTACATCAATTTTTCCGCCCTTTACTTTTTCTAACATCTTTGTGAATTCAGGTCTATTAAAAGTATATCCCGAAACATTGTCATCTATGTAGAAGTCTTTATCTTCGATAATCCAATTACGAGTAGAAACATAATCTTTTATGATTCTTTTTTGTTCCTCTATGCTTGAGTAATTTTCCTTATCTTCATCTCTAGACAATCTACAATATCCGTGCAACTGTCATTTTCCCTCCTTTTGCCTGATATTGCTTATCGTCTATGTTAGCATACATTGTCTGATAATTCCACTTGTTTTGTAACAATTTTATTAAGAACTTCGGGATAGTTCTCTTTTCCTGTTACAAATATTCCTATTTTATACTTTTGTTTCTTATATTCTTTTATTTTATCTTGTATTTCTTGAATTTTTAACTCTTCTTCAGTTAAATAAATTTGCATATATTTTGTATTAGAAATTTCATTAGAAGTAATTTGCATATTATTTAACTCCTTCATAATATTTCTCCCTAAATATTATGCAAAAAGAAATATATTAATTTCTTTTTGTCTGAAAATCACTTCTAAAATCTAATACTTATATTTTTCCAAAATCATTTATAACCACCTCCTATTATTAAGAACACTTAAAAAATTTCAAATGAGTACTTCTAATAATAAGAGTCTAAATTTTTTCATTAATGTTGCAATTTTTACTATTTTCATTATTATTTTTTAATTTTCTTTATTATAAACATTCCATTTCGTTATATAAATGTCCAAAAATAATAAAAAATATTTATTATAATGAATTTAAAGTTTTCAAAATATAAAAGATGCTGATTTCAGCATCTTTTATGTTATACAAAATTAATCTTGTATTATAATATAATTCCATAATGGCCACAATTTGCTTGCACCATCTATAAATTTTTCTGCTATATTTTTATCTTTAAATCCTAACTCTTCTATACCTTCTTCATTTTTTTGTATTTCGATATTAGAGTAAATTTCTTTAATTTCTTCTACATTCCAAACTTCTTTAAAATATAATCCGTTAGTAAAAGTATATTCTAGTCTATCTGCAGATAATCTTGGTGTATCATTGTCTGCTATTGGATATATATGATAATCATTAACCTCATCGATTTTAATATTGTCTCTTTCTAATAAACTCATTATTTCTTTTGAATTTTTTATCATATATGTTGTCAATTCCTCTGTAGATTCTTGAGTTTCATGATCTCCGTTCATAAAATCTATACAATGTTTAAATACTGGTGTACTAATATCATGAAAAAGTCCTGCAAGAGTTTGCTTCTTGTCTTTTGTAAAATTCCAAACAATCAAAGCAACTCCTATACTATGATCTAAATTTGAATAGAAAAACTTATTTTGAAATATTTTAGTATAATCTGTTCCACAACCACAACCAATTTTTCCTATTCTTTGCATTGCTGGTGTGTTTATATAATCATATAAAAAATCTGGTATTTCATCTGATAATACTTTAAAATATTTTTTTACTGTTTCATTTAAATTTATAAAATATTCCTTCATTAATTTTCTCCTTTTTTAGTTTCATTTAAAAAATTGTTTCAAAAATTTCTGCTGGTTGCATATCTCCACAATCACAAATAGATTGAAAAGCCATTTTATGGGCAACGACAATCACTTTATCATAATTACTTTTGTATTTATTTATAACAGATATGACTCTATTTCTTAATTGCTCTTTTGTTTCCCACTTTCTTTTTTCGTTAATTGGATAAACTCCATATAAATTTTGCAGGATCAGGGAGACGTCTCGTATCCCGATAACTGCCTAAAAGCGTGGCTTTTAGCAGAGTGCTATTTAAAAATGAAGTAGACTTTTGTACGTCTCCACTTTTAAGCAAAGAACAAGCATAAATCTTTCAATTTATGCTTGTTTTTTTTATTTAGTTTGTGATGTTAATTCTGTTTAAATATTATTCAAGTCTTTTTTTAAAATAAATTATTTGCATATAAACTATCCCAATCAAAGTCAGTATAATCTCTATCTAATTTATGTTTTGACTTATTATAATATATTTTATTATTATTTATTATATCTTTAACATCTCTGTTAATAGGATTCTTATTAATTTGTTTATAGGTATTTACATATCTATTAATAGGTGTAATTTTTCTAAAAGCAATTTCTTTTGAATTCTCCTTACGAATTATTTGTACATTTATATATCCTTTTTCTTTCTAACCAATTGCTCCACAATCGATTCTGTGCCCTTTAAATATAAAGTTAGACTAACTTATCAATGCTGGAAAATTTAAGCAATATCAGGCTTTTTCATATTTCCCCAAATTGTAAGATTATACGGGGGTAAAATCTCCTGGATGTGAAAACAGTATTAACCATTTTCCGGCTATAATCATTTAATGATACTCTCCCCATTGTTGTATTTGCTTCAAAGTCTGGTGCTCGTTGTCCTATTTTTACATTTCCATTCATCATTAATTCATAATCCATAAAATATTCTCCTTTCATTTTTATATATTTTATGGACTTTTTAGTATTTTGTTACAAATCTACATTATGCTTAATTATTTGTTAGCTATTATTCCATAATATCTTCTTCTAAGTAAAATTCCCTTATTAGTTGTATTATTTTCTATGTATTGATTTAATATTTGCATATCAATGTTATCTTCTTTAAGATTATTGTTTTCGTGTTCTTCTGAAAAATCATTCAATATTGGAGTTTTTAGTAATAAAGTCAATAAATCTTCTTTAGTCTTATAATATTCTCTTTCATATATTGGTATTAATTCAACATTTTTAAAACCTGCATCTAATATATTTTCATAATCTATTTGACTTATTGGCTTTGTATCATTATACGCTTGTCCTCTATTAAATAATCTTTTTAATTGCCAACAATCTAATTTATCTACTCCCCTTACGAGTAATAAACCATCTTTTTTTAGTGTTTTATAAATTTGTCTTGCATCAATACAAGTATTTCTTGCTACTACAATATCAAAATAATTATCGTCTGTATCCATATTCAAGTTATCCATCGTTCTGAATTTGATATTATTCTTATTAGATTTTTTTAAATTATTATTAGCTGTCTTAATCATTTCTGGTGAAAAATCAGTCCCAAGTATTTCTAACGCTTTTGGAAATTCATTAATTACTACTTCTCCTCCACCTGTTCCTAAATCTAAAATTCTACTATCTATTGTTGCTTTTTCATTTAATATTTTATTTATATCCCAATTAGTTAGACTTTCTACTTCACAATTTATTTGGCTAAAATCCCAATTTTTTATTTTATTATAATAATTAAATTCATTGTCTTTCATCAAAAAATCCCTCTTTTTTTCATAATGTTATGTTTTATTTTCTTTTTATTTACTCATATTCTTCTAGAAAATCTATACTCTATTTATTACTTAGTATATCATATAATTATTATATATAGTTTAAATATATTAGATTATTTTTTCTATATTACTTATATTATATAGCGGTATATTTATAATCCAATCATTTTCTTTATAATCAGACATTGAAGTTCTAACATTATATTTTGTCTTATATTTTTCTGCTAATACTTTCAGACTTTTTGAGTGTAAATTTTCTTCTGCCTTAACTTCATGACTTTTTATGTATTGTTTACATTTTATTTTATCACTATTAAATGATACTAATATGATTATTTTGTATCATTAGCATTATTTCCAAGAATTTTAACACCACCTGTTGCCTCAACTGTTTTAGTGGCCATTTCTTTAATTTGATTATATGCTTGGTCTAATTTTTCTTGTAAGGATGCTTTTTCAGTATTTGATTTTTCTAAATCTTCCTTTAAAGATGTAATTTTATCATTTTGTCTATCAATAGTATTTTGGAAATCTTTCTTTAATAATTCAGTGGCATATTTATGTTCTTTCTCTAATTCATTTGTTGCATCTTTTTTTCCTTTTGCATATTCTTTCTCCAATAGTGTAGGTATCTCATCTACTTTATTCTCCAATTCTTTAATGTGCTCAGCATTTGATTTAGCTTCTTCTAACAGTGTGGTTGTTTCTATCTCTTTTTTTGATAATTCATTTTCTCTCTGAATTTTCTCGTCTTCCCATTTATTATTACTTATTTCTCTTTCTCTTTTTATCTTGTAGTTATACTCTTCAACTTCTCTATCTCTTTCCATTTTTAAATTTTTAGATTTTAAATCATATTCTTTTTCAAGTTCTTCCTTTTTTGTTTTATACTGTTCTTCTAATTCTTTAATACTATTGTTTAATTCTTCTGTTTTTGTTTTCTTTTTTTCCTCTAATTCGGCCATATAGTCTTTTCCAGCATTTATTACAACAACAAGATTATTTAGTTCTTTTTCTACTCCATATAAATTCTTAAGTTTTTCTTCTTCTGCTTGTATTGCTGTTTCTAAATCTTTAAATTTATTGTTTAACTCTTCTGAAAATATCTTTTGTTCTACATTTTCTCTTGATACTTCTATTGCTTTTTCTATTTTTTGCTTTTTTTCTTCTTTCTCAGGTTCATATTTCATTTTTGCCATGTTTTTTTCTCTTTCTAATGCTTCATTTAAAGCTTCTAATATTTCTGCTTTTGTATTTTTTAGTGTTATTTCATCTTTTTTCATAACATTTACTCCTTTACTTTAATTTTCTTCATAATAACATGTCTATATAAATTTCTCAATACTTTTATATTTTTTGATATTTATTTTTAATCTTAATCTATTTGTTATTAAATTTGCTTTTATTTTCTTTAAAAAAGTTATAATAAATTTTCATATTTTCTAGTTCATACCATTTTTGGGTTGTAACTGGAATCGTATCTAAATCATATATTTTTGCCTCTGGAATTGATAACAAGAATGGAGAATGAGTTGCTATTATAAATTGACATTTAAAAAATCTACTTAATTCATTTATTAATTGTATCAATTCTAATTGAAATTTTGGTGATAAACTATTCTCTGGTTCATCAAGCAAATATAATCCGTTATCTTCTCATTTTGCTTCCTGTTGGAATATTGTTTTCAACATAGTATTTACACTGAGTTATATACATGTCAAAATATTCAGATTTTGTTAAAATACTTTTTCTTTCAATTACTTTTTTATCTTTATTTATAGTTTCTGTAATAATATTTTAAATTAGCTCTTTTGTATCACCTTCAAATTGTTTTAAATAATCAATAAATTCTTCTAAACACATATCATTTTCTTTCATATATGTTGCATTTTCAACTCCTACATATCTATAATGCCATGGCTCATAATTTATCATTGTAATATCTTTTTTATTTGTCGGATACCTTAGAGCAAAACCATACTTATAAGAATTTTCTATTAACCATTTTTGTACTTCTGTTTCTTCTTGTTTCTCATCTAAAATTTGATATTTTTCAGAAACAATATCTACTGCTAGTCCTGTTTCATGTTCTCCAGTACCTGGTATGGCCACCCAAAACGAAGCTAATTCTTCTGCTTCTTCATTATTATATCCCATTTTTATATGTTCTTTTACTTTATTATTGTATAATATTTTTTGTTTTTCATTAGTTCTATAACTTGAACATATTATTGGATCTAACCCTTCTTTTCTTGCATCTAACAACATTTCTTCTAATTTATCAGCAATTCTAGAATCTATTTTATGTACTAATTCAATTTCCTTTAAATTCACACCATATCCATCTGGAATTTTATGATTTTTATTTACCAATAATAATTCCCAATCTGTAGTATTACTATCAACATCTTTTCTTTTTTCCTCTTCTACTGTTGTGCTATTTGTATCGTTATATAATTCTTGAACTTTGACAGAAGTTTCTAGACTTTTTTCTATATCATTTTTATAGGAAAACCACTTATATAAAATAGCTAATATAAGTGCTATAATTATAGTTGATAAAATACTGATATTTATTATTATTAAATCTTTGTTTATTTTTTTCATATATAAATCCTTTTTTATTTTTATTTGTCATGTTGCATTTTTATCGTTTAACAATTTTATTATACAATATTTAATCAAGTTTTTCTATAAATCCACATAAAAATACAGGGAAATTTCATCATTTATTACAATTCTGTAATAATCGATGAAATTTTCCTTATAAAAATATAAACTGTTAATTCATCATAACTTTTAAAAATCTATTTTTTCCTAATTGAATTATTTTCTCCTCTTCTAGACTTACAATTAAATTTATATCTTCTATAAGTTTTTGATTAATTTTAATTCCCTTTCCCATAATTAATCTTTTGGCTTCACTTTTGGATTTTGCAAATTGTATTGCAACTAGTAAATCACATATATTCATTTCATTATATTGCAAAGATATTCTTTTCATATTTTCAGGTATTCCGCCTTTAGCAATTGTATTATATCTATCTTCTGCTTGTTTTATATATTGTGTACCATGATACATGCTAATAATTTCTCTAGCATATTTTTTGTGTGCTTCTATTATATCTTCCTTTATCAGTTTATTTGCCTCTTCCAAGTTAACATCTGTAGTTAATTGATAATATTCCATTAAACATTCATCTGGTATTTTCATAGCTTTTTCATACATATTTTCTGGTTTTTCATCTATGCCAATATAATTATCTAAAGATTTACTCATTTTATTTTTTCCGTCTAGACCTACAAGCAAAGGAAATGTTATTACAATTTGAGGTTCTTGATTGAATTCTTTTTGTAATTCTCTTCCTACTAATAAATTGAATGTTTGGTCTGTTCCTCCAATTTCGATATCTGCATTTAATGCCACACTATCATATCCCTGCATTAATGGATATAACAATTCATGTATAGAAAGAGGTAAATTATTTTCATATCTATTTTTAAAATCTTCTCTTTCCAATATTCTTGCAACAGTATATTTACTAGTTAATTCTATCACTTCTTTTAAATTCAATTTAGATAACCATTCTGAATTATATACAATTTTCGTTTTGTCTTTATCTAAGATTTTTGTAA
Organism: uncultured Clostridium sp.; assembly: GCA_930982035.1. GTDB lineage: Bacteria > Bacillota > Clostridia > TANB77 > CAG-508 > CAG-269. The sequence goes on along the minus strand of CAKNJL010000012.1, from coordinate 3,552 downwards.
CTTGTTTAAAATATGTTTCACCTGACTTTCTTGTTTCTTCAAAAGTCAATGCTGGTCTTGTTTTGTTTTTACCACTTGGATCTCCTATCATCCCTGTATAATCTCCAATAACAAAAATAACCTCATGTCCCATTTTTTGGAATTCCTTTAATGCTCTCAATACAACTGTATGACCTATATGTAAGTCAGGTCTACTTGGGTCTGCACCTAATTTAATCTTTAATTTTTTACCACTTTTAATTTTCTTATCCAATTCTTCCTCTGAAATAATTTGTACTGAATTTCTTTTAATTGTCTCTAACTCTTTCATAATAAATTACACTCCTTCTCATTTATTTAAAGGCACTGATTAGTTATGAAAGTTAATTTCTTTCAAACTACCTCTCTCTAATTCCTATATGTTTTTATTTTTAATATAATTTCCATTAAATTCTTCTTTTAGAATATCCATTAGAATTTTATCATAATACTTTCCGTTTAAATAATATGCTTGTCTTATTTTTCCCATTTCCTTAAAACCACATTTTTTATAACAAGCAATAGCTCTTTTATTAAATTTTAATACGGTAAGTTTAATATTATTTAGATTTAGATAATTAAATCCATAATCTAAAATTAGTTTTATAGCTTCTTCCCCTATATGTTTTCCTCTATATTCTTCATCTCCTATAAAGATTCCTAATGTTGCCACTCTATTAATATAGTCAATCTTTTCTAGACTAATTGTTCCTATCATTTTATCCTCTTCTAAAGTTACTATAACAAAAGAATATACTGTATTATCATTTATTTTTTCTAGATATTCTTTTTCGCTATTTAAGTTTATCAATAATCTACTTCTTCCTATCCCATCTGTTACTTTAAAGTCATTTAACCATTTTGTAAATATCTCTACATCTTCACTATTTCTTGGAGATAAATAAATTTTTTCTCCTACTATTTTTTTGAAATATTTCATATTAATCCCCCTCTTCATTATATAATAATCATTCTTTAGCTATATAAGTTTATTTCCTATTTGCATTATTGTTTTTTCTTGATTAACATCAATTTTTGCATATCCTCCTATTGGGAAAGTAAATATTGGTGTCGTATGACCGGAAGTCAACATTTGCTACAACAGGAATATCTTTTAATTTTTCCTTATTTTTTATTAATGTAATCCATTTTTCATTGGTCATTCCAGATTCTTTTTCAGCTCTTCCAATAACAATTCCTTTTACATTTGTTGTTGTCTGTAATAATGATTCTAGATTTCTATCAAATTCATGCAAAAAATTTTTTCCAACTAAACCATCATCTTCTAAAAATAAGATTTTATCTTGTAAATCTGGCATATATTCAGTACCTTGTAATAAGTTTAATGTGCATAAGTTTCCTCCTATAATTTCACCTTCTGCTTTCCCATTATTTATTACTAAAGGTCCTTCATTTTTTATAAATGTTCGCTTTTCCTGCTCTTTAAACCAAGAATCATTACTCCATTCCACTGATGGTTTTATTTCTATTTTTTCATTTTCTTCTATAAACATTTTTTTAAAATATTCTAATGTGTACTCAAAACCTTTTTTCATTCCAAAACTAGAAAAATGTGGTCCATAATATGTTACTAATCCAGTTTTTGTATATATTGCATCTAGTAATATTGTAATATCTGAATAACCACATATAATTTTAGGATTTTCTTTTATAATATCATAGTTTATATATGGTAATATCTGATTTGAATTAAATCCTCCAATTACTGTTAAAATTGCTTTTACATTTTTATCGCTAAATGCTTCTTCTAAATCTTTAACTCTTTTTTCTATGCTTCCACATACATAATTTTTGTCAAAGCAATCCATCACATTCTTTCCAAATGTAACTTTAAATCCTTCTTTTTCAAGACGTTCTACTGCAATTTTTATGCAGTCTTCTCTTAATATAGTCATACTTCTAGATGGTGCAATTACTCTAATTTCATCACCTTTTTTTAATTTGTTTGGTATTATTTTTTTCATATTGAGATTCCCCCTTTATTAGTATTAATTAATAAATTAAATTTTCTTTTGAAAATATAATATTTAATTTGATAATATATACAAAAAACCTTGCTAAAGAAATCTTATTAAGACTCCTCCAGCAAGGTTAAGTTTCCTGCTTTCTGTGTAATAGTCTATTGACTATTTCATACCGCTCGATTTTTTTCTAGGTATGCTCTTAATTTTGCATATTTTATCATGTTATAAAAGATTTGTCAAACGTTAAAAACATCACTAAGCAAATAATATTACATTGATATCAAATATTTTTCATAACCCTACAAGGATTTCCATGTGCTACTGTGTTTGCCGGGATATCTCTTGTCACAACACTTCCTGCTCCTATTGTAACATTATCTCCTATTGTTACACCTGGCAATACAACTACATTTCCGCCAATCCACACATTATTACCTACCTTTATTGGTTTTCCATATTCTAATCCTTGATTCCTAGTTTCAATATCTAATGGGTGTCCAGCTGTATAAAATCCACAATTAGGACCTATAAAAACATTATCCCCAAATTCTACTTTTGATACATCTAATATTACACAGTTATGATTCATATAAAAATTTTCTCCTACATGAATGTTATATCCATAATCACAATAAAAGTTGGATTCTATTTGTATGTTTTTTCCTGTACTACCTAAAATTCTTTTTATAAATTCAGTCCTTTCATTCATTTTTTCTGGAGTTATATTATTATATTCATAACATAATAACTTAGCCTTTCTCATTTCTTCTAATAATTGATTATCTTCCATTACATTATATAATTCACCTTTGTCTCTTTTTTCCTTTTCAGTCATACCAATCTCTCCTATCATATTTTATCTATATTATTTCCTATATTATCAAAATTATTAAACAAATGCAATTAATTTATAAAGAATGTGTAATAAGCCAATATATAATATAAAAAATGAACAGTTTATATTATATATTGGCTTATTAATGACAGTTTAATAAATTAGAAAAAATCTTATGATATAATTTTCTGAATTTACATTTTATATTAATTTTTATTGTAATTGACTTACATATTCATTATATTGGTTTGTTAAAGCTTCACTATTAAATACTATATTATCTCCTTGCACTTCCCAATTTCCTTTATTTTCTGAAAGAAAATTTATAATTTCTGTTTCTGTTTTTAATATTTGACTTGCTTCATTTAATGATTTTTCTATTTCAGCATTATCTTCATCTAGAGCTGTATCTTCTGATAATGCAATTTCCTTATATAAATCAATATAATACTGGTCTAAATCTTTATTTTCTATGTATGACATTGCTTTTTCATTTGTTAATAATTCTAGTACTTCATTTTTATATTGTTCTATTTTTTCTGTAGATTCTTGTAAAAATTGTTTTGTTTCTACAAAATCAGGTCCATCTTCTGCATAATTTTCAGGTGTTAATATATTTGTCATTTTTTCATCATTCAAAATATTAGCAATATCTACTGAATTTAAGTTTCGGTATTTTGAAAAACTGATTTTATAAAAACAATAAAATTGGTA
>CAKNJL010000011.1 GCA_930982035.1 uncultured Clostridium sp. | reverse complement strand
GACGGAGATTTTGACAACATTGTTAATAACAATGTTGTCAAAATCTCCGTCCCCACTGACACCAAATCTCCATCCCCACTGACACCAAATCTCCGTCCTCACTGACAACCTTCCAATCTCTCTTTTTTTAAATCACATTTTTAAATAGTTTATTATTTTTTATTCCTTTTCTTACATATTTATCGACAATAAATAAAATTAATGCAAAAACTACAAATATGGCCAAAAATCCTATATATAGATTAACTGTCTCACATGCTTTTCTTATATACATTAAAATAACTACTACTGCAATAGTCCAAACATACTGAAATATTTTATTTCCATTTTGTTTAAATACTTCCACTTCTGCCTTCCAATTCAATATTGGTCTTTTTATATCTACTATTAACATCAAATAGCTATTTAAAATGCTTAAAACAACTCCCAAGACAAAGATACATATTAAATCTACTATAGATATTAATGGGAAAAATATTTTTGCAGATATTAATATTATAAGTAATAATATTATATTAATTAATATTTGTGGTATATTTTTTATTAAAAATTGTTTATACATATTAACAGGTATAAATTTCATAAAAATCGCATTTTTTCCCATTCTTGATATTGATGTAATTGATATACTTACCAATGAATATAATATTTGTGCTACCCCTAATATTATACAAACACCTTCCATATTTAAGTTTAGACCTACTAGTAAATCTGATAATTCTTGTATTTTGTCTATTATTCCTATTTTAAAATATATTGCTAAAAATATTAGTGAAATAACAGTCATACATACTGGAAAAATTGTCTGCATAAAAAATATTGCATTTTTTAATAAGTTATTAAATTCATTTTTTATATATGCTTTATATACTGATTCTGGCTTACACTGTGTATCAAAATCCACTTTTTTTATGACTTTACTTTTATTATATGCTGTTAATTTTAATACATTTTTTAAATATATTTTTTTACCTATCAATATCAACAAAAGTATTAGAACTGCATATACTCCTAAAACTTTTAGTAAGTTTGTCCATATATTTTGTTGTTGCAAAATTGCAACTAATGGTTCTGTTACAAAAAGTGTTTTATTAATATTATCAGCTAAATTTTTTAGGCTTACTCCTATTTCCCTATAGTCATTTTGTTGAGTCATTATCCAATTTATGCTTAAAACTTCTAATAGTACAATTATAATTACAAATAAAAGGGTTGTCATTATTTGAAATGCATTTTTATGTTTTATTTTTTTTATGAATTTCATCAATATTAATGATATTAAACTAATTGTAACTGCTGGAAATAGTGGTAATAATAGTAATACAACAATTTCGCTTATATAATATCCTATTCCCATGCCAGCTGATGCCCCATATAATATTAATGGAATAAATGTAAACATAAGCTCTGTACCATATAATATTGTTAATATTGTATTTATTTTTGATATCAGTAATTCTTCTGATTTTATTGCCAGTGGTAATAATGATTCTATATCTTTTGAAAAATACAATACATTTATGCTTAATATGATTGTCTGCATAAACATTATAACCGTTACTAGTGCCATTAAGATACTTGGAAATACTTCTAATTGATTTGCATCTTGTAAAACATCTATTATTTTATTACTTATTAGTGTTATTGCAACTATAACTATTAATATCAACCAAAAATAAAATGATTTTCTATTTAATTTATTCTGGCCTTTTTTTACTAAATCATAATTTTCTAAAAGATTTCTTGCCGAGATTTTTGTTAATAATATTATATTTTTAATCATCACTTATTATCTCCATAAATAATTCTTCTAATGAATTATTTTCTTTCATTTTTTGTTTTAATTCTTCAATTTTCCCTATAAATATTATTTTCCCTTTATTTATTATTACTACTCTATCACATAAATTTTCGGCAACTTCTAGAATATGTGTTGAGAAAAATACTACATTTCCTTTTTTAGCATATTCTCTCATCATTATTTTTAAATCATAAATAGCTTTAGGATCTAGTCCTGTAATTGGTTCATCTAATATCCAATTTTTAGGGTTATGTAATAATGTTCCTATTATTACTATTTTTTGTCTCATACCATGTGAATAACTTTCTATTTTTTCATTTAATGCGTTTTCCATTTCAAATATTTTTGATAATTCTTTAATCTTGTTTTTTCTATCTTCTTCACTAACCCTATATATATCTGCCATAAAATTTAAATATTGAATACCTTTTAAATTTAGAAACATATCAGGACTATCTGGTATTAACCCTATTTCTTTCTTGGCTTCATATGGCTGGTCTTTTATACTTTTGCCATCAATTAAAATATCACCTTCGTCTATGTCTAAAATACCTGTCATCATTTTTATAATTGTTGTCTTTCCAGCTCCATTTGGACCTATAAAACCAAGTATTTCACCATCTTTTATTTCTAAATTAATATTATCAATAACTTTTTGGCCTCTAATATAAGATTTAGATACATTTTTTATCTCTATCATACAAACCTCCTAAAAAGTGATTAAGGGACGGAGATGATTTGTGATTTGGGGACGGAGAAAAAATCATCATTTTTATAAAATTTTCTATAAATTGTTACAATATACAACATAAATGATGATTTTTTCTCCGTCCCCAAATCACAAATCATCTCCGTCCCTTAATCATCTTCTCTTCCGCCCTTTAATCAGCACCTATTATTCCAAACTAAATGACATTACAAAGTCTGAACCTTCTTTTAGTTGCATAATTATTGTTAATTTCTTTTCTTGTGCTGAACTTGAACTACTTTCTTTTATTGTTGTTTCGTAAACATAGGTGTCTCCTTCTTGTTGTATTGATATATCATAACTGTTTACATTATGTGCAAAAAAGTTATTTCTTACATATTCTTTGAATTCATCTAATGTTGCAAAATTTGTATTTCTAAAAGTTTCGTCTAACAAATTATATGCATGTTCATAGTCTTTTGTGTTTATCATTTGTAAGAATATATATGCATTTGCTTGGACTTTTTGGTCTGTACTTAATTTACTATAGTCTTCATCATATGTGTCTATTTTTATTGTATAGTTATCCAATTTTACTTTGTAATCCATTACACTTGTTGCTCTTATTGTGTATGAGTTTTCGTAGTTGTCTACTACTACATATTCTGTATATTCTTCTTCATAGTTTACGGAATATTTTGTTAATGCTCCTGTTTCTATTATGTTTCTATATTCTTCTACATATTCTTGATAGTCACTATATTGTGGAAATCTTATCTTTTTATATTCTTCATCTAATTTTGAATATGCTTCTTCTGGATTTTCTATTTCTAATTTAGAAAAATTGTCAAAATATCCTCTTGCTTCTTCTTCTTCTGACATATCTAAAAATTCAAAGTAGTTATCTCCTGTGTCTTCTATTGTTTTGTCTTCTGCTTCTATGTCTATTTCGTCAACACTATTATATTTGCTACTATCTAGGTGTTCTACTTCAAATGTTAGATTTACTAGGTCTACTCTTAAGATCATATATACATCTTGGATTTCTTGTGTTTCTGGATTTGTTATTGTTCCTGCTATTCCATAACTATTCATTGTTTCACCTGTAAAGACTGTCATGTCTTTACAGATGAATGTTTCGTCTACATATGTTTGTATACATGTTTCTACTGATTTGAATTCTGAATAGTCTTTTACTTTTTCTGCTTTTATTTCTATTCCTAGGGATTCTGCGTCTTCCATTGGTTCTTCAAAAACTTCTTCTTCATTATTTTGATTCCCCATTAATTTTATTACTGCAAAACATATTATTGCTATAATAACTACAACAATCATCAGTATAATTATTATTTTCTTTGCCTTCATTTTACTATCATTCCTTTCCTAATGCATAAATTGATTGAAATTTTTCTTGAGTCCATATGGTTGTAATAATGTATGCAAATTTTTTCATTTTATTTTGGTGGTGTTACTGTAATAGCATATGTAAATCTACCTAGATTACAATTACTTATGTCTGCTTTAATAGAGTTATTTCCTCCACAATTATATGATTTTCCATTACCAGCATATATTTCCGTATGTCCTGATTTTAAAAGTATATCTCCAGCTACTGCTTCTGATGCATTTTTTACTGTCCATCCATATTTTCTTGCTACCCCTAAAAGAGTATCTGTAGATTGTTGCCCTCCTTTAAGATCTTTATATCCATATTCATAACATACCCAAGTAACATAACTACTACAATCTATTTTTTTCCTTTCTGGATAGTCATCTATTGGTATATTATTACCTTGACCATACGTATATCCATTCTCTCTTACATAGTCATGACATCTTTTAGCTACTGCTAGGAAATCTCCTCCTGAGTCTGAGTTTAGTCTTATAATGGTATCAATTTTCCAACTATTATTTAATGTTTCTATTTTTACTGGTCCGAATGTATTAAATATTTCATCTTGTTTTGCACCATTTGCTCTCCATCTACCTGCATCATACCATTTTTGGTTTCCTGCATATACATTTGTATGTTGTTCTCCATACCATAAACATATATCTCCTCTTTGTAGTTCTCCACTTGCTATTAATGATTTAGCAGTTTTATTTACTTTTATTATTTTAGCTGCTTTTTTTATATTTTTTTCAGCACCATTTATATATACTGCTTTACTAGCAGATTTATAAAATTTTTGATCTTTTTCTAATATGTCAATATCTTTTAGTGCCCATGAAACCATTAAAGCACAGTTGGTCTTTTTATTATGATTTTTTATTGCACTTTGGAATGTTGAACTTTCACCTGAATTACTATAATGCCAATTTCCATCTTTTTGTACGGTTTGTGAATACTGCTCTAGTACAGACATGAAACTTTCTACTCCACTGCCTGATTCTGATGTTGTTGGATATATTCCTACAGCATTAAACATATTTGTCATATATGCTTTTACACTTTCTATCCAACCACCTGGTTTATCTGCATCTTCACAATATGTCATTCCGATTTCTGATACTGTGAATTTATTAGCTTTGAAATATATTTGATTTCTCTCTTCACCATTCTCATCAACACCTGCAATTAATTGGAAGAAATCTTTTATTGCTCCTCTTGGTGAAGAATAACTTCTCCATGTACCTCCACCTGGGGTAGTATTTTTTATACTATACCAGTTATTTCCTCCGATCTGACAGTTTGTTCCTGCTCCACATTCATTTATTGCAACAGCCGCTGCAAATACTGCATTTACTTTATATTCTTCTTGGAATTTAAGAAATGCGTCTACATATTCCACTAAGTTTTCCGTTCCAGCACCTTTTGCTCCTTGGAATGCTTTTGTAAGTATTTCTTTATCTGTAATTACTATTTCTGGTGAAGATTTTTCTGTATGTACTATGTAATCATCTGAACCTGCTTCTTCTAATTCTTGTGGATAGAATATACTAAAGTCAAATTCTGTTACACCAAAGCTTTTTCCTGTTGCTTTATATAATAAGTATTTTGTTAAGTCAACCATATCTGCTGTACTTTCGTTTTGCTCTAGCATCTTAAATAACCAATCTGGAGCATCTAAAATATTATGTCTTGCTTGCATACTTGTACCCTTTAAAAATATTGTAACAAAATTTTCTTCATCTGAATTTTTATCTGTTTTTTCCTTAACCTCTCCTGGTGTTGATGTGTACATCTTTGTATCTACTGTAGTTGTTATTGCTTCTGTTATATCAAATACTCCATGCCAAACATTACATGATACTCCATCAAGTGATGATGAAACATTTTGGTGCCCTGCACTTATATATTCTGCTTGTTTTTCTTGTCTGAAACTTTCTCCATCGCCATTTCTGTCTTCTGAAATGGTTTCTGGATCACCATAATCTACATTTGCTAAACTTGAAGGATCTCCACCTTGTGGTGAACCTTGTTGGTCTCCCTGATATTCATATTTTCTTTCATAATCTACTATCCATACATTTGCTTTTGTTAAACATATATCTAATGTATTAACTTTTTTTATAGTTGTTTTTGTTGTCTCACATGGTGTATCATATTCTTGTGCCGTAAATCCGTCTGTTTTTGAAAAACTTGATGATGTTCCATCATATGATACTGTTACATTTGCACTTGTTGTTTGTACTTTTTCTCTTCTGGTATAATTATAAGTATCTACTTTAGTATTAACATCTAAATTATCATGTACAGTTATCTCAATTTCACTGTTATACACCAGATCTGCTAAATCAAATACAAAATCTGTATCTTCTGTCATTACTAATAAAGTCCATAAATAATCAAAAGGCATTGTATATCCACTTACCATTTGCTGATAATTTATTTCTGTTGTTGTCATATTATATGTAGTGTTTGAATATTCTTCTACATTTGGATCATTTGATTCTACTGTTTCTGTTGTTTCTGTCCATGTAGCAACTTTTGCTGTATATGTTGTTTCTGTTGCATTTGAGTCATTAAAATCATTGTATCCAAATCCCCCTGTACCTGTTCCCATATCATTATTATATTTAAATGACATAGGATCTACTGGTTCTTCATTATATTCTATTTGGAAATGTAAATGTGCCCCTTGAGTTTGTTCTGAACTTCCTGTACTTCCAGACAATGCAATTAATTGTCCTTTTTCTACTACTTCTCCTACATCAACTTTTATCTCACTATTATGTGTATATTTACTTGTATATCCATTTCCATGGTCAATTTCTACCCATCTTCCTGATGAATCACTATTTCCTTTGTTTATTACTGTTCCATCCTCACATGCATATACATTTGTTCCTGCTGATACTGCGATATCTATTCCTTTATGATTTTCTTCTCCTCCATACTCTGAAGTTACCTCTCCATCTTGTGTTGGCCAATATAATAGGTGGCTTTCATCTACTTCTGCTGTAGCATCATCTGTTTGATTGTTTTCATTCTCTATATTATTATTGTCTATTGCTGTCTCAATATCACTTGATGTGCTATTGTCTCCAACTGTTTTATTATAATATTTACTTTGGTATTCTTCCCAAGTAACATCTTCTTCGACTAAATATATTTTTGAATTATTATATGAACCATATGGTGAAGCATTTAATTCTGATTGACCTACATTAGCATAGACATCTATTTGATTACTTTCTAGTCCTCCTCCGGTATCACATACATAAAAGAATTTTCCATTTGCAAAAGATGCATCTCCTGAATCTTGAGTTTCAATATATATTACACTTCGATCTGGTGCTAATTCTTTAGATGCACACTTTCCATCAGCTAATGGTTGACCATGCTTATCTTCTGATCCTCCTTCTGTTGGAGAACCATCACCATTATAGAAGGTTACTCTTCCACTAGTTGTTAATTCTGTCATTGTTACACCATTAATTACTTGCAATTCTCCTCCGATTGTCGTACCTGTAACTGTCTTGTCTAATGTAAAATGACTTAAAGCTCTTTCTCTATCACTTTCACTTCCCGAACTATTATAACTATCTATATATGATTGGAACGTTTCTGGGTCTACATATGACATTGTCTTAGTTTGTCCATCATCTGTAGCTCTTTTTAATTTTATAATTCCTTGAACCTCTGTAGAATTAATGTCTGTTACTTTATCCCAGTCTATTTCCTCATCTGGATTTTTCCTAGTATCCAAATATTGAGTAACTAATTGTGCATTCATCAATTTAGCTAAATCTTCTGGACCGTCTAAATAATATATAACTCTACTATGTTCCTCTTCTAATTTATCCCACAATGCTTCTGGTGTCATAGTTGTAGATATATTTCCATTTTCATCTATTGATGTGCTATTAATATACTCACTAGCAGCATATTGCGTATTAGACCACTCATCTTCTTTATATTTGCTATCATCTAATTTAATTTGATACAATGATGCGCCTAAAAGTATAATAACAATAACTGGTATTACTATAAAAAATTTCCAGGTACGTTTGAATAATTTTTTTACTACTATTTTTATTTTTCTTATTTTTTCTTGGATACTTTCCATATTATTTCTCCTATTTTAAAATTTCAATAATTATATTTCAATTTCAAATATTCCATAGTCATTATATAAACTCTTATTTTCAAATATTTCATATGCCTCATAATTTAGTATCATTCTTGAAAATGCTAATCTGTTTATATTTTTAGTTGAACCATACTTACTATAATATTTTATAGTTATCTCCTTTGTTTCCCTAGGACTTACTTGTAAATCTGCATTATTAATCTCATGTGTATACGCTGGATAATGAATATCATTTTCATCACTTATATACATTGCTTCTACGTTTACTCTGTCATCTAATAAAATTGTTGTATTAGAGTTATTTGTAATTTCTATTGTGTATTTTTCATAATCCATATATGTGTCTGCATAATTGACAGTCATTTTGATTCTATTTTCTTCTTTTGTTTTATCTATTTCTTTTCTTTCAATATATCCGTTTATATTTAGTTTGTATTGTTCATCATCTGCTTTTACTACTGTCATATAATCTTGTTTAGTTGTCTCTTTTGAATATTTTCCAGTAGCTAGCATATTTTCATTTATTTGTACTTTATAGATATTGCCTGTCCAATTTTCTACAGATACTTCTTTTTCTGAATTTGCAAAAGTTTCATTATAATAGCTATTTATGAAATTATCTAATTGTGGATACATCTCTTGCTTACATTCATCTGTTAATAATTGGTATGCATTTTCTACATCCCCTTTGTTACAGTAATCAACAAATATATCTATTATCTGTATTTGTTCCTCTTGAGAACTTGACATCTTATCTCCTGATAATACTGAATTGTTATCATCAACTCTTATATTATTATAATTTTCATTTAATGTAATATTTTGTACTTCATTACTATTACTTATTTCTTCATTATTTTTTTGTTTATAATAATTATTAATTAATTGTATTACTACTATTATGATAACTATTATTCCTAATATTGACCATACCTTTCTTCTATTTTGATTATACCATCTAATAAACTTATTCATATATGAATTCTCCTTTTTCAAAGATTATTTAATCTTTTTATAATGTCTTGTTTTAGTTAAAAACTGGACTGAATTTTTTTATATTTTATATGTTTGTAATATTTTAAAACTCGCATTGTTATTCTTGTATCAAATTTCACAAAGTAAATTATATTTGCAATTATGGATAATATACAAAAATTTTGATTTTTCCTATATATGACCTTTTTAATTACAAAAAATGTAATTTCCTATAATTTTAACAAAAGCGACATGTTTAATATAATCTATCATTATAATTTAATTACATGTCGCGTTTTGTTCATGTATTATTTTAATTATGTAAAATATGTTCAATTATAATATAAGTTTATAATACATATATTTCTTATAATTTTCCATATTCTACATTTATTTCATCGACCATCTTAGCTATATGTTTAGCTGTATTTTCTGCTGATTTCTCATTTACACCTCTATCCATAAATTGGCTCTTATAGTCACTAATCATTTCTCCTCGTTTTTTACCATCCATTTTCTTACTACCATTTCCAGAAATATCACGAGCTTGTTGATAAGAAATCATTTTATCAAGATCTTCATCTTTATGCTTTTCTCTTACTTTTTCCATTGCTACAATTGTCTTTGTATCTGTGATACCATTGTCAATATAATAATCAATTTCTTTTGATTTATACAGATCTTTTACTTTTTGAGGTCCTAAATGTCGTTCTAGTTCCTCTCTTTTATCTAAGTTCTTTTTCCAATCTTTCTTTGCTTTTTCTTGTTCACGTTTCTCATATTCTTCATCCCCCAAAAAAGCTCTTTCTGCAGCTATTTGTGTTGCTGATTTAGTATCACTTGGAGAAACATTAAATCCTACTTTACCAAGAGTAGCTCCTGCTAGAGCTCCTCCACCTCCATATGTCAATAAATTTCCTGGATCTCCTGATGCTATAGCAAATCCTGTTCCCAATGCCCCTGCTGTAACACCTAAAGCTGCTCCTGCTGCAATTGAAGGTGCTTTGCTTACTCCTGTCTTTATAGCTTTTGGTATTCCTGTTTTTGCTTTATCAATTCCTCTTCTAGCAAAATATTTTGCTACATCTTTTGTACCTCTAACTGTACTAATAAGTCTTTTTCCTGATTTAGTATTTGCATATGCTTTTAATGCATCTCCTGTAAGTTTACCAGTTGTTCCTGCTACAGCACCAACTGGACTATTTTTTATTCTTATTGCTGTATTAGCTAATCCTGGTACCTTATTAACTGCTCCTTTGACAACTCTTCCTGTTGCTCCCGCTATCTTTTTGACTCCTTTACCAGCCATTTTTGCAATTGCTTGAGCTGTACTACCAGCTCCTCCTGAATCATCTCCTCCTGAAGATATATCATCATCAACATCAATACTATTATCAGTTCCACTAGTATCTACACTTTGGCTTCCTCCTTGATTTCCATTTGTATTACCATCATTACCATTTAAAAATGCACTTAATAAATCTCTACTATGATTTCCTACATTAGAAGATGATGAATTTGAACCATCTCCACTACTTCCACTTCCACTACTTCCACCTTTTTTTGCTGGTCCACTATGTAATACCTTTTGTAATCCGGTATTTAATAAACTTGCTCCTACAGCTGCGCCTGCCATTGAAGGTGGTGTTGTTGCCTTTTCAAATCCAAATAAACTACGCATTATCTTTTCTGCTGGAATCAAGAAACCAATTGCTACTAAAGTATATAACATATTTTGTGAAGATAATTCAAATGCAGATGTTACTAATATTGTATATAACAATAAATGCAAAGGTTGAATAAGTAAATTAAATATATACTCTTTTAACCATTTATTAAATGCTTGTGCTTGTCCATCACTAATTTTATCTATTGGATATGTTAAAGCTACCAATGGTGCTATCATTGTTAGAAAAGCCATATACAATACTCTTTTCATATATATATACACAAAATATACTGTAAGTAAAACTAATATAATAAAACATAAACTATATCCTGCAAATGCTAAGTCCCCATAACTAACTTGAGCTTTTAACCTCATCATTCCCATTAGATTTGTAGGCCACAATATACTTTTTGGATTTGTTGAATCATCTATAAACTCTGACAATCCCATTTCTTCTACTTTTTCAGAAATATATCCATTCTCATCATCATCTAACTTCATAACATGACCAGTTTGTTGTGAATCTGTGCTTGCAGAATCAATTATATCTGTAAATGTATTAACCAGATATACAGAAAATGCCATTAAATAATGCATAAAAAACAATAAACATATACTTACTACCCAATCCATTAACATTTGTTTATATTTAGCTTTATCTTGAGCCAATGTTGAAAGCATCATTCGTATTCCTACATATAGTAATACTGACATAGATAATACGATAGCAATATTTCTTATCGCTGAATACCACTGGCTTACTAAACTTTGTAACTCTAAAGAAGTATTTTGTCTAGACGTAACTACTTCTTGATTGTTTTCATCTCTATAAAAATAGTATTGCACTTTTTCATTTTCTGGTAATGTTGTTACATCAAAATTTTTTAAATCATATTCATTTTCTCCAACTACTGTTTCTTGTCCATTATTATCCTCCTGTACTACTTTTGTTTTAACCTTTATATTATCTTGAGGATTAAAAAAATCAATATCGAATAATAAAATATCTCCTTTAAAAATTTCTTCTGGCGAAATTGAATACATCGGTAAATACATATTGTTTTTATAACCACTACTTAAGATTGCAGATGCAGCAAATAAAGCTGTTCCTTTTGCTATAAGTGCTATTCCTCCCGTACTTGCTATAAAAGAAGCAACCGCTTTTATAGCTGTAAGAAGTGCTGCACCTAGTCCGTGGAACTGCTATTACTAATGCTATAGCTGCTATTCCTACCGCAATAGCTCCTAAAACTTTAAACAATGTTACATACCAAGGGCTATCTGGATCCAAATCAACATTTACTCCTGATTCTGACTGTCCCATAATGAAATCATGAAGAATATCCATGATTCCATCACCTAATCCTACTACAAGTGACATTACTGGACTCAATAATGTTCCTCCCACCTCTTCCGCAGATGCCTTTACTGGTGTAATAAATGCAAATTGGAAAAACATTACAAAAAGGAGCATTATTACTATTTTCTTCCAAATTTTTTTATTTTCAAAAAATTTCATTTTTTCCTCCAACTTTTTAACTATTATTTCTACTTGCTAATTTATTCAAGTTAGTTTCCACAAACTCAAATTCTTTTTTCGTTGGTACAATTTTTAATATAGCTGTATCAGCCCCAACCTTTAGTAGCCCTTCACCTTTTTGGCAAGTTACTAAGAAGTTAGCTTCTCCTTCTGATAATTTAAATACTTCTTTTAAGTATTGTATTTCAGATTTATCTTGTGCTAAAAATAGTTTTGTATCTGATGATGTTAAAACAGCTTGTGCTTCTGGTTTTTCATAAAAGTCTTGAAATCTTTGAGATATAATTGCCAAAGATACATTTCTTTTTCTTGCACGTCTAGCCATTTTGTTCAAAAAGTCTACGGCTTCTGGATATGGAAGTAACATCCATGCCTCATCAACTAAAACCCTTTTTTGCGTAGCTTTTTTTCTGTCTTCACTATTTTTCTTAACGAATTTTTCCCAAATCCATGAAAGTAAAATTTGTTGTGCAAGTGGTCTTGCAAATCTTTCTTCTAGTTGTGATATATCCAGATTTATAAATGGTGCACCTTCTAACAAGTCAAATGTAGATTGTCCATCAAAATATGCCATTTGCCCATCAAATTCTCTTACATATTGTCTCATAACTTTTAATAGGTAACTATAGTGGAATTGATAATCTGGGTTTTTATTGTCTCTTGCTTTTGCTTGTATTCTTCTGTACCAACTTCCTATTGTTGGCATTTCTTTTTTCTCTTTTTGGAATAAATTATCCCCTCTTAGTCCCATATTAGCTGTTTTATATAAACTGTTTGGATTATTCGTAATCCCTAAGCTCGCATACTCTTCCGCTACTGATTCTGCTATTATTTGTTTTGTAAGCTCATTAACTTCTGTACTTCTCGTACTTCCTTTTGCCATTGTAAGTAATGCTTGTGTAACATCTTCTACTTTGTTTTCAATATTTAGTACTATTCTTTCTTTTCCTGTTATTTCATCCTTAACTTTTTCTACTTCTATATCAAATAGATTGATTATTGTCTGTGAATTTGGACTTATTACAACATTTATTCCCCCAAGACTTTCTGCCACTATTGTGTACTCACCTTCTGCGTCTAGTGCTAGACTTTCTATTCCCATAAGTACAGATGATCTTGATACTAATGTTTTCATTGTAACAGATTTTCCGGCACCAGATTTTGCAAATATAACCATGTTATAGTTTGTTAGTGATGGGTGGAAATTATCAAATAGTATTGGAGTTCCTGTTTGTTTATTAAATCCTATTGGTACTCCTGTGATATGCCCAACTTCTGATGTTGTAAAAGGAAATACTGTTCCCATTGAGTTTCTATCAAATGTATGTGTTTTCTTTATTTTGTCATCTAACAATGGTAAGTTTGATTGAAATGCTTCTTCTTGCATTCCCCAAGCTGTTTTTATATTTACCAATGTTTTTGACATTTCAGAAATTAACATTTTGGTATCTCTGTCTAAGTCTGCCAAATTATATGCAAATAGTGTTGACACTACTGATGCTTCATATAATTTGTTAAATCCTGCTGCAATTTCATCTCTTAACCTTTCTGCTTCAAGCCTTTTTTGTGTTATTGTGCTTTCCCTATTTATATTTCCTTTGTCCATCGCCACAATTCTTTCTGTTTCTAGTTCATTTATAGTTCTATTTAATTCATTTTGTGACCTTTCTTCTTTTATTGGGTTTATATATATTGATGTATTTATATCTCCGAAAAGGTATAAATCCCTAAATAATTCTGGAAAAGTACACATTCTTGGTAATTGTGAAACGAAAAAACTTCTGGCATATCTTTTTGCATTTGAAATTATTTCTAAATGATCTATATTACTTGCATCAATTCCTGCTGGTGCAATAATTTCTTTTATAGTTTTTTTCCTTAAAAAGTTATTTTGTTCTCTTTTTACGGCTTCTTCTTGAACAGTTTCTTTTTTCTTTTTCTTACCAAACATTTCATTTCCTCCTTATTTGGCCTTTTGAGTTTTTTTAGTCTTTTGTGTTTTCTGAGTCTTTTGGTCAATTATCTCTTTTGCATCTTTTACAATATCACTACCTAATAATTCTTCATTTTCATCTAATAAATCTTTTGCCATTTCATCTATTAGTTCATTCATTCTTTGTTCTCTTTGTTTTACTTTTCTTATTTTTTCTTGGTTTGCCATTGCTTCTAGTGCTACATCATTTGCTTTTATATTTGCTTGTGCTTCTATTTCAGCATTTATTTCTTGCATTCTCTTGTCTAATACATCTTTTCCAACTGAATACATTTCATCTATTCCTGCTCTTAATGCTTTATCTAATTCATATACTTCTGCTTCATCACGATTATATGCAACATATAATAATTCTGCTAGTTCTTCACTATTTAGTACTTTTCCTGTAACATTACAAACTCCTAATGAACTTATTAATGCTTGTGCTTTAGTATATAAATCAGAAAATGCCATGCTTTTTACTTCTTCTTTATCATATACATTTGTATTTTCTTCTGGTGTATATCCTATAATTACATAATAATGTTTTTTTAGTATATTTTTATTAAGATTCATTCTTTCTGTGTTATTGATGATATCTAATCCATATTCATATAAGTTTTGTGCTTTTACTAGTTCAAATCTTGCATTATTTATTTCTCTTAATGAATAACCTTCTGAGTTTACTATTGAGTTATATTCCATTTGTTTTCTCATATAATCATTTCTTATTTCATTAACTCTTTGTTTATATCTAGTTAAACTACTTCCTAAGTTAACTGTTCTTGTTTGAACATATAATTGGATTGGGTATCTTAATGTATTTAAAAATTGTAAAAATCCTTGTTCAACACTATTTTTTTCTAATCCTGACATTAAGTCGTAATTTACACCTTGACATTCGATTACCATTATGTATCTTTTTCCATTTTTTCTTATAATCATGTTATCATCTATTTTGTCAAAATCCATAAAATCAAATATTGAGAACTTAGTATATTCCACATCTTTTTTGATATTTTGATTTTCATTTTCTGAACCTGATTTTTGCTCTTCCTCTCTTTTTTTGTTTCTATTTCTTTCTTTCATGCTTAATATAATAAATACTGCAAATAATGTTAGTAATATTACTGATAATGTTATTAAAACAATTGTTAAAAAACTACTTATCTGATTTTCACTCATCTTTTGTCTCCACCTCTTTCCATATATATACTCTATTTTTCTTTTGTTTGAATTTTACCCATCTTTTGAAAACATCATCTATATTTTCTCCACCTGTCTTAGTTGTAAAATCAAATTTTCTATTATCAGGAATTTTAAATGTTCCAATGCAAAAACCTATTGCACCAAGAACTACATCGCATATTATTCCTGCCATTTGCAATCCTAACACATTGAGTATAAAATAAAAAATTAGTCCTATTCCCATTCCTACTATTGTATAAATTAATGCTTTTGTTGAAAAGATATATAATATCCTACCTTCCCCTTTATAATTTCTTGGTATCTCATAAGTTTGCATTTTTCTCACTCCTATCTCTATAAACGAACTTATCTTTAGATATTTTCATTTATTTTTTATTTCTGATAATCTTCTTAATATATAATTTCTCTATAATAAATTATAACATAAAATTAGCCAAAAAGGTATATTTATCTGCAAAAAAATACATTTTTAATTCGATTGTAATTTGTGTGTAATGTTCTTGTAATATTTTTGTTTTTTATGTATACTTGTTTTTATCTGTTTTTCAACTTTTATTTTTATTCATTTATTTGTTTATTTGTGAATATCCGTAAAACATCATAGTTCTTAAGTTAAAACACATTAGAAATTCTATGATTTATATTAACTTTAAATTTTCTATTTAACTCGTTTACATGCCAAATTTCCTTAAGAAATTTGTGTACAACCGTTAGAGTAAAATAATTTCTTTTAAAAATAAAATAATATTTAATTTATTTTCACTTGTATTGCTAACTAAAAAGTTTTATGAAGTTTCCTATATAATAAAAAAAATAATTCTTGGTTTGAATTTTGTACCAAGAATTATTTTTATAAAATTCTTTAATTTTAATATTATAAACTTGTAGCAAAATTGAATACAATTCCTGCTATACTTGATGCTGCAAATACTAATGCTGCACCTATTATGTATGGCAATAATGTTTTCTTGTATTCTGCTTTTTCTTCCGCACTTCCCATCATGTATTTTATACCTAAAACAACTAATACTATTACAGATGCAATTGATCCAATAACACTTACAATTTGTATGATTTTATTACCTAATCCCTCTATTCGATCAACTGATGCTCCTCCACCGGTATATCCAGTTGGGTCTTTTCCTGATGTTGCAGCGTTAACAGTTACAGTAAATGCTACTATCAACATAATCATCACCAATAATATTTTTATGGTTTTTTTCTTCATTGCTTTTCCTCCTTTTATTTAATATTCCTTTGTATATTTAGGTACTTACTTAGTTTAATTATAACACTTTTATATTTTTATTGCAACTTGATATATTATACCTGCTATACTTGATGCTGCAAATATAAAAATTGCCCCAATTAAAAATGGTATCATTGTCCTTTTATATTCTGCCTTTTCTTCTACACTTCCTACCATATATTTTATACCTAAAACAATAATTACAATTACAGATAATATTGAGCCTACTACGCTTATAACTTGAATAACTTTGTTTCCTACAGTTTTTATTTCTTGTGCATCACTTTCCGTTCCTGTTAAATCATTTACTGAAAAAGCTTGTACAGTATTTCCTACTAAAAGTATAACTAAAATAAATATTATTAAAATTGCTAATACTTTTTTTATTTCCATAATATTCACCTCATTTGCTATTGAATTATATTTATTACAATCTTCCATATAGTAAATGCTCCAAACATAACAACACATGAGACCACATAAGGTATCAATGTTTCTTTTACTTCAGCTTTTTCTTCTGTTGATGACATCATATATTTTATACCTAATATTATTCCCACAATTACTGCTATTACCATGCTGACACCTAATAAAATATTATATATTAAATCAGATGTATTTTGTAATTGTGTTTCATCTATTGTGGTTGTTCCTGTTTTCCCCTTTTGAATAAACTCATCTGCTCCACTCATTATTCCGTCTAAATTTATAGCTTGAACCTTAGTAGGATATATACTTACTAAAAGAAATAGAATAAGAATTATACTTAATATGTTTATTATTGCTTTTTTCATATAAATCCCTCCATTTCTTATTTAAAATGATGTTACTACGTTTTGTATTATAGCTAGTAAATTTGTTATTGCAAATACCATTATCGCTCCAATTAAATATGGTTTTAATGTCTTTTTATATTCTGCTCTTTCTTCTACACTTCCTACTATGTATTTTATTCCTATTAAAATTAATGCTATTACTGATATTATTGAACCTACTATTTGAACAATTCCTATCAGTTTATTTGCCATGTTTAAAAAACTTGTTGCTCCAGTTACATCTGATTGTGAATCTGGTTTATAGCTATCTGGATTTATTACTTGTGTTGCATTTACTTGATTTATAAAAAGAATAATGGTTAAAATTGCTATTATTAATATTATCATTATCTTACTTTTTTTCTTCATTTTACCACCATCCTTATTTTTAAACATATTCCTCTATTTAATTATACATTAAAATGTTTTTGTTGACAAGAGAAAATAGCGAAAATTGTTTAATTTTCACTATTTTTACTATTTTTTTAATTAGTTTCTTATATATAAAAATCCGTTTCTATTCATTATCATAATAAGTTTTCTAATTTTTTTTGAAAATTAGATTGAAATTTAATAAAAAATTTTTTTATTTTTTGCCAATCATAGTTAACGAAAGTATCAGGCAATATTTCGTCCTCCGCATCTTCAAAATAGCTCAACCCCATAATTATATTTACATAATTTACATTATCTCCACATTTTTGTATTAATCCTTCTACTAATTCATCAATAGTAATATTACATTTTTCTATTATATTGTATAAATCAAAGAAATCTTTCTTTGCTCCTCTTCCTCCTATTGCTACTATTTTCATTACTGCTATATCTAAAACACTTGCAATTTTCAATTTTGGCATTTCTTCTGCTCTTACAAATTCTTTTATCACTTTATTAGTATAGTAGAAAAAGCTAACCTGCACACCATTTAGAAGAACATCACATGTACCTTTCTGATTTTGTAAAACTTCTACGTTCCCTATATTTTTCAATTCACTTAGCAATATTTCATTATTGAATTGACTTTTTACACAAAAATCAAAATCATAAGACTCTCTTAGGCCTAATTGCAGAGATAACGCTGTTCCTCCTATCATATAATAGTCATCTATGCTGACTCTTTCTGATATTTTTTTTAACAAATCATATCTATCTTTATCAAATATATTCCAATACATCAATTATTCACTCTCCAATATTCATAGTTCATTCCCTGTATTGCTCTATAGTATGCCATTTCTTCTTTTTTTAAATTAAATTGTTGTCTTAAATAGTTTGCCACTAATGGCTTTAAATCTCTACTTTTTATTGCTACCTCTTTTATATCCTCTTTACTATATACACTTTTTACCCATTTTATTGCCTTTAAATTTCCATAGCAATACAATCTCGATATTATATATCTTTTATTTTTTTTTATATCTAATTTTTCAAATTGTGTATCCCAAAAATATTTTTTGAATTCTTCTGGCATTATTTCCACCTCTTAAATCTCTAGTTTTATTTATGTTTATTATAACAAACCACATTTATTTTTACAAGAAATATTACAATTTTTCATTTGCATAAAAAAATAATATAAAGTAAAATTACCTTATATTATTTTTGGCGGAGTAGAGAGGGTTCGAACCTCCGCGCCCCTTTCGGGACCTAACTGTTTAGCAAACAGTCCCCTTCACCACTTGGGTACTACTCCATTTATATATTAAAAGTTAGATATTTATATTATATCTAACTCTATATTTTGTTTGGCGGAGAGGGTGGGATTCGAACCCACGGTACGCTATTAACGCACGCCAATTTTCAAGACTGGTGCCATAAACCAACTCGACCACCTCTCCATATCAAAGACAAATGTCCAGCGACAGTATTTATATTAGCATTTTTATGGACTTTTGTCAATACTAATTTTTATTTTTTATAAATTATTTTTATATCTGGTTACAATTTTCAACCTAAATACTTTTAATAAGAATGTATATATATTAATATTGAGTAAATTTCGAATGTGATTGGTGTGCTTGTAGAGTTTTTTATCAATTTTATTCATATATATAAAAATCCCCTATTTCTCCTACTTGTTGTTTGTTATTTTTTATATATTCTTTTACTTTTTTGCTTTCTTGATAAATATCTTCTTCCTCATTATTAGATATTAAAAACTGTGTATTTTCCATTTTTTTTATTTTTTCTATCAGACCATTTTCTCCTTCAAATCCAAAATTTCCTTTAAATAGCAAGTCAAAATCTCCATTATTCCTTTTTAATGGTATCATATACAACCCTGCTTTATTCGAACACACAATAACATTTTTTTCGTTTTCTTGTATATATTGTGTAATTTTTAAATTTTCCTCATAATTTTCTTTGCTTATAATCCCTCCAAAAAATGGTTCTTCCCATGAATATGGATATTCATCACTTTTAACTGTACTTATCCAATTGTACATAGAGTAGCTAGAAACCCCAATCATCGCTAATATAATTATAATATTTATAATTGTAACTATTTTCTTAATCTTTTCTTTAAAATCCTCAAATAATAAATATATCATATACACTATATTTATTATCGTTAAATATGTTCCTATCATTATATGCATCCAATTAAAAATTGGATAACATGCTCCCGCAAGCACTACAGAAAAAATCAATAATATTTTAATATTTTCTTTTTGTTTTTGTGTAATAATTTCTTTTTTTATAAAAAATATACTAATTATTATATTAATTGATATAATACCTATCATATATATTATAGCAGGAACATCAAATATTATATTTTCGTTTGCAAATTCTAGAATTCCTCCAAATGTATAACTAAAAAAGTTGTATAAATTATTATCCATTAACAAATATAATATAAATATAAGTCCTCCTAATATAATGATACTTATATATTTTAACATTTCCTTTATTTTCGTTTTTAAGGCATTTTTAGAAAATATTATATATATAATATTGCCTAGTAAATAATATATCCCTATATTTTGTTTTGTAAGTATTACTAAAATTGTTATTATGGCTTGTATAATTAAGTTATTTTTTGTTTTTTCTTCAATTAAAAAATATATACCTATTATGCAAAACAATAGAGCTAGAATATTATAATTAAAACATCCCCTGATAAGTCCAAAAAATTCTTGGAAAATCAATATCGAAATAGTAAATATCGCCAATGATTTTGGGACATTTAATTTTTTTAAAATTTTATATGTATATAAAGATAATACTGAAATTAAAACACAATGGCAAAGTCTAAATATAAATAGATTGGCTCCAAATATGTGAAAAGTTATTTCTGCAAGCCAGAAAAAAAATGGTGTTATTATAACATTTATTTGTTCATATATTTTAAATCCATTATACATTTTATATACATTTTGAAAATTCCAAATTTCATCATTTGCTTCTATAAATATATCTAAGCATATTCCTAAAGATATAAGAAAAAATAATATAAAAATACATATATTATCTTTTTCTTTTATTTTATTTATTATATTTTTCATTTTTCCTTAATCCTATATATTGGTTTATTTTCTACTGCTTTTTGTATGGCTTCTTTTTCTTCCTCTGAAATTGTATATTTTGAAGTTCCTTTTTCTACTGGTTTTGCATAAATATTAGACATTTCTCTAGAATAGATACCGTTTAACACAACACCATTATTATTTTCATCTAATAATGCAAGTGCAAAACTCAAGTCACTTCCTGTATCTTTGAACGCATTATACCTAACCATTCCTATTTTTTGTATGCAACTAGACATATTTGTGTTTATGTCTTCTATTATGCCTCTTATTTCTGCATTTTGTTTTTCTACTCTTTCTACTCTATACATATAATTTTCCAAGTCTTCTTGTATATCTTTTCCGTCTCCTAGTTTTTTCATGAATTCTTTATACTTTTTATTTATTGAAGAAAATTTTATTATTGTTAGAAGTAATCCTATTATTAATAAGATTAGAATAACAGTAGTTATAATTAAAAAGTTGTCTGTCCTTAAAAATTCGATTATTGTATCCATTGAATCACCTTATCCTTTACTTATTTTTCTTAAACTTCAAAATGTCCAAAACAGAAACGTCCCCAATTGGACATTATTTTATAAGGTTTAATATTCTTTCTAAGTCATCATTAGATGTATATTCTATGATAATCTTTCCTCTTCTTTTTCCTGGATCTAATTTAACTTTAGAACCGAAAAAACTTTGGAAATTATCTTCTATGCTTTTATATAATATGTGATTTCTTTCAAATTCTTCTTTTGTTTCTTTTACTCTTGCTTTTTTCTCTACTTGTCTTACTGTTGCTCCCCTTTCTAGCATTTGAACAGCTGTTCTGTATTGTTTTTCTGGGTCTGTAATTGCTAATAATGCTTTACAGTGTCCTTCTGTTAATTTTCCTTCTTTTGCCATTTCTAATACTCGTGGCTCTAAGTTTAATATTCTTACAATATTCGCTATTGTGCTTCTTCCTTTTCCTAATTTTTTCGCTACTTCTTCTTGCGATAATCCATAATTGTCTATTAATGTTCTTACTCCTACTGCTTTTTCATAAGGATTTAAGTCCTCTCTTTGCATGTTTTCTATTAATGATATTTCTGAATTTATTCTTTCATTGTCTTCTCTTATTATTGCTGGTATTTCTGTCAATCCTGCTATTTTAGATGCTCTCCATCTTCTTTCTCCTGCTACTATTCCATAATATCCTTCTTTCTTTGTTACAACTATTGGTTGTATTAGTCCATACTCTTTTATTGATTCTGCTAATTCTTCCAATGCTTCTTGGTCGAAATTTTTTCTTGGTTGGTCTCTATTTGGTTCTACTTCAGTTATTTTTAAGTTTTTTAATGTATCATTTTCTTGCATTTGCTCTTCTTCTGGAGCTGGTCCAAATAAAGCATCCAATCCTTTTCCTAATCCTGACATTTTAGCCATTTTATCATTCCTCCTTACATCATGTGTTTAGCTTTTTTCTCTTCTTCGTTTATTTTTAAAAATTCTTTTGCAAATTTTACATATGCTTTTGCACCTTTTGATCTTGGGTCATATTCTGTTATAGGCATTCCGTAACTTGGTGCTTCACTTAATCTTACATTTCTTGGAATTACCGTTTTATAAACTTTGTCATTAAAATATTTTTTTACTTCTTTTACTACTTGATTTGATAGATTTGTCCTTATGTCATACATTGTAAGTAATGCACCTTCTATCATTATTGATTTATTTAGGTGTTTTTTGACAAGATTTACAGTATTTAACAATTGTCCTAATCCTTCTAACGCAAAGTATTCACATTGTACAGGTATCAAAACACTATCTGATGCTGTAAATGCATTTAATGTTATTAATCCTAATGATGGTGGACAATCTATAAATATGTAGTCAAACATATCTTTTACTTCTTCTAATTTTTCTTTTAGCCTTTGCTCTCTTGACATCATAGATACTAATTCTACTTCTGCTCCTGCTAAACTCATATTTGATGGACAAAGCATTAGATTTTTTATTACTGTTTTTTGAATAGTTTCTTTCATTCCTGTTTCATTTACTAGTATATCATATGTAGAGTTTTCTACTTCTTTGTCTATTCCTAGCCCACTTGTGGCATTTCCTTGAGGGTCAGCATCTATTAACAATACTTTTTTCCCTTTTTTAGCTAATATTGTACTTAAATTAACTGTTGTAGTTGTTTTTCCTACTCCCCCTTTTTGGTTTGCAACTGATATAATCTTTCCCAAAATTTTCGCCTCCATTTATAGTTAATTTTTACTCTTTAGTTTTTATATTTCCTACTATAATAATATATAAATATAAAAAAAAAGTCAATAAAAATTTGCAATTTTTTTGACTTTTTATCACTAATTTTTTTATTCTTAGCAAATAGGCTCTTTTGAAGGCTTTCCTGCTTTTCTAGGATATTTATTTGGGGTATTTTTTATTTTTGTTATTTGTATTATTGTTCTTTTATCTTTAGTTTCTGGCAATTCAAGTTTTTCTACTTTTTTAATTTCTCCTCCTAAAATTTTTACTGCTTTTTTACCATATTCTATTTCTTCTTCTATGTCTGGTCCCTTCATACATATACTTTGTCCTCCTATTTTTGTCATTGGCAACATATACTCTGACAAAGTACTTAAATTTGCTACTGCTCTGGCTGTAACTATATCGTATTTTTCTCTGTATTCTTTATTTCTTCCATAATCTTCGATTCTGGAATGTATTGCTATTATTTTTTCTAGGCTTAATTCTTTTATTACTTCATTTAAGAAATTTATTCTTTTATTTAAAGAATCTAATAATGTTATTTCTAAATCTTTTTTCATTATTTTTATTGGTATTCCTGGAAATCCTGCTCCTGTCCCTATATCTATAAAGTTTTTCTTATTTTGAGTATATTTCAAAATTGTTAGTGAATCTATAAAATGTTTTAAAATAATTTCTTTTGGTTCTATTATTGCTGTTAAATTTATTTTTTCATTCCATTCTATTAACATGTTCATATATTTATAAAATTTATTTAATTGTTCCTCTGTAAACTCTATTTCTATTTCTTTACCATATTTATTCATTAAATTAGAAAATTCTATTAAATCCATAATTTCTCTAAATATTAATATTCTTTAATATTTTCTCCTTTCCTATTTATTATTTAATTGTTGTAAATATATTAAAAGTACTGATACATCTGCTGGTGAAACCCCTGATATTCTTGATGCCTGGCCTATTGAATGTGGTTTGAATTTATTTAATTTTTGTCTTCCTTCTAGGCTAATTCCCTTTATTTGTTCATAATCTATATCTTCTGGTAATATTTTTTCTTCTAATTTTTTAAATTTTTCAACTTGTGCTTCTTGTAATTTAATATATCCTTCATATTTTACTTGTATTTCTACTTCTTCTTGTTCTTGTAATGAAAGTTTTGGTCTATTTGGGTCTATTTCTTCCAATTTAGCATAACTTAATTCTGGTCTTTTTAATAATTCTGACATTTTTGTTCCATTTGATAGTGCTGATGTTCCCTGTTCTACAAGAAATTTATTCACTTTTTCTGTTGGTTTTACTACTAACTTACTTAATCTTTCCTTTTCTTTTTGTATATTTTCTTTTTTCTTCAAAAATTTTTGATATCTTTCATCTGAAATAAGACCTATTTCATGCCCTATTTCTGTTAGTCTTAAATCAGCATTGTCTTGCCTTAGAAGTAGCCTGTATTCTGCTCTAGAGGTCATCATTCTATATGGTTCATTTGTTCCTTTTGTGGCAATATCATCTATTAAAACTCCAATATATGCCTGAGATCTATCTAATATTAATGGCTCTTTTCCTTTTATTTTTTGTACTGCATTTATTCCTGCAATTAATCCCTGTGCTCCTGCTTCTTCATATCCAGATGTACCATTAATTTGCCCTGCCATAAACAATCCTTCAATCCCTTTGTATTCTAAAGATAGTTTTAAATTTGAAGGATCTATACAATCATATTCTATTGCATATGCTGGTCTTGTAAATTCTGCATGTTCTAGTCCTGGTATAGTTCTATAAAGAGCAATTTGTACATCTTCTGGTAATGATGAACTCATTCCTTGTATATACATCTCTTCTGTATCCAAACCTACTGGTTCTACAAAAGCCTGATGTCTTGGTTTATCACTAAATCTAACCACCTTATCTTCTATAGATGGGCAATATCTAGGACCTGTTCCTTCTATTTTTCCTGCATATAGAGGAGATCTATGTAGATTATTTCTTATTATTTCATGTGTTTTTTCATTTGTATATGTTAAATAGCAATCTACTTGTTCAAACTCTTTAGGCTCATTTTCAAACGAGAATGCTTCTATTCCCTGATCTCCTTTTTGTACCTCCATTTTACTAAAATCTATACTTCTTCTGTTGATTCTAGCTGGTGTTCCTGTTTTAAATCTAACTAAATTTATTCCCAATCTTTTTAAAACATCAGACAATTTATTAGCACTTGCTACTCCGTCAGGTCCACTTTCTTTAGAGAACTCTCCTATAAATATTTTTCCTTTTAAATATGTTCCTGTTGCCAAAATTACTGCTTTAACATTATATATTGCTCCTACATCTGTTTTGACTGCCTTGACTTTCCCATTTTCCACAAAGATATCTACTATCTCCCCTTGTTTTACTTCCAGATTTTCTTGTTTTTCCAATGTATGCTTCATTTCAGCTTGATATTTTTTTCTGTCAGCTTGTGCTCTTAATGAATGTACCGCTGGTCCTTTTGATGTGTTTAACATTTTTATTTGAATCATTGTTTTGTCTATGTTTTTTCCCATTTCTCCACCTAGTGCATCTATTTCCCTTACCAAGTGTCCTTTAGAACTTCCTCCAATATGTGGATTACATGGCATATTGGCAATAGCTTCTAGACTGATTGAAAATATTAGTGTTTTCATTCCTAATCTTGCACAAGCAAGTCCTGCCTCACATCCTGCATGTCCTGCTCCTACAACTGCTATATCATAATCTCCTGCATTATAGTCCATTTTATTCCTTCCTTTCCTTTCAAGGTCCGTCCCCAAATCCCTGTTTTTAGGGATTTGGGGACACTCCTTGCATTAATGTAAAACGCCCCAAACTCCTCATATTACTATATTAGCAAAGATTTCACACTCTTTCTTGATTCTTCATTCCCTGTGAAACAAAAAGTTATGTTTTGTTTTTAATCGTTTCTAAATTTTACCTTTTGGTAAACAGAGTTATGCTCTTTGCATATGTAAGTTAGGCTTACAGCTATTTTGTTTGTTTTACATAATGTTTGTTTTTTATGTTCGCACTTCTTGTAGTTCGCTTTTTTCTAAGTTTTATCCTTGGTCTGTTCGCTCCGTGTTTATTTTTACCTATTAGTATTTTATTTCCGGTTGTCCAATGGGGACGTGTCAAATTGGACACTTTTTGTCCAAAAGGGACAGGTCTCAATTCGATCTTCCCTCTTCTTTTATTCCAAACAATGACATCATACCCAAAATAACTCCACAGGTGTTTTCAGAAATACAATTCTTAATTCAACAAACTTAATAATAATTGTTCTAAAATAAACAATTTAAACTTACAAAAAGCAAGCATCAAAATCGTTTTTAAGCGTTTTTTATGTTTTACAAATAAAATTAATCATTATTACATATTTTTTACTTTATTTTTGATTCTCGTAAAAATTAATGATATTATTTTCCTAAACAAAACTTTGAAAATATTTCATTAATAATTTCTTCTGTTACATATTCTCCTGTTATATTTCCTAAATCTTCCAAAATGTCTTTTATATAAACAGCCACAATATCAATTGGCATATTTTTTTCTATTATGTCTTTTGTCTTTTCTATACTTTCTATAGATTTAGTTATTAAATTTTTATGTCTTATATTTGTAATTACTAAATCATTATCAACATTTATTTCATTTAATTCAAACAATTTTGTTATTTTTGAATATAATTTATCAATTCCAATATTATTTAAAGCTGATATTTCTATAATATTATCTGTAAAGTCTTTGAAAATTTCATCTTCCTTTTGTATTTTTCTTTCCAAATCAATTTTATTTAAAATAATTATTGCCTTTTTCCCTTTTATAATTTCTAAAATTTCCTTATCTTCTTCTGATAATTTTTTAGAAGAATCAAAAATAGCTATTATTAAATCTGCCTCTTTCGCGATTTCCCTTGATTTATTTATTCCTATTTTTTCAACTTCATCTTCGGCATTTCTGATTCCCGCAGTATCAATTAGCTTTAATGGTATTCCATTTATATTAACAAATTCTTCTATTGTATCTCTTGTTGTTCCCTCATATTCTGTTACAATGGCTCTATCCTCTTTTAAAATTCTATTTAATAAAGATGATTTTCCTGCATTTGGCTTCCCTATTATTGCTGTTTTTATTCCTTCTTTTATTATTTTTCCACTATCAAAGCTCTTTTCTAATTTTTTTAATTTTTTCTTTACACTTTCTAACATATCTAATATTTGCTTATTTGTAACATCTTCTACATCATATTCTGGATAATCTATTGCTACTTCAATATTAACCATTACATCTAAAATTTCTTGCTTTATTGAAGCTATTTCTTGAGATAAATCACCTTCTAGCTGTTTAATTCCTGCTTTTGCTTCCTTTTCACTTTTAGCATTAATTACATCAATTACAGACTCCGCTTGAGCTAAATCTATCCTACCATTTAAAAAAGCTCTTTTAGTAAATTCTCCTGGTTCCGCTAATTCCGCACCATTTTTTAAGCATAATTCTAATATTTTTTTCATAATAATATTTCCACCATGTGAGTTTATTTCACACATATTTTCAGTGGTATAGCTTTTTGGCTCTTTAAAATATGAAACCAAAACTTCGTCTATAATCTTGTTATTTTCTACAATATTTCCATATTTCATGGTATATCCTTTTATATCTTCTATATTTTCTTGTTTTTTTGGTACAAATATTTTGTTTAGTATTTCAAAACAATTTTTTCCACTCATTCTTATAATACCTACACCTCCAATTCCGCGGAGCCGTAGATATTGATGCGATTGTACTCATAAAAAATCACCTCTTTATTTTTCTCTAAAATATTATATCATATTATGTCAATACAATATGAGCCAGATTATAAATCATTTTTTGTTAAAAATAAGTCATATTTTGTCGAAACTAATATACAGTTTACGACCTGGCCCATATTGTTTTAAAAAAATTGAGGTCAAAGACAAATTAACTACTTTTATTATCGTTAAATTTGATCTTTGACCTCAAATTTTTATTTATTTTTTAATTTAATTATAATTCTTCTATTTGGCTCTTCCCCTATGCTTTCTGTTTCTACTTTATCATTTTGTTGTAATTTACTATGAATTATTTTTCTTTCATATGCTTGCATTGGTTCTAATTTTATTGGTTTTCTAGTTCTTATTACTGTTTTTGCTACTTTTTCAGCTAACTCTTCTAATGTTCTTTCTCTTTTTTCTTTATATCCTTCTATATCTAAAATAACTCTAACCTTTTTTTCAATACCTTTACCTGCTATTGCTGATAAAATATTTTGCATAGCATATAAAGTTTCTCCTCTATAACCAATTAAAAATCCTAAATTTGAATTAGTTATTTCAACATTTATTCCTAATTCACCATCAGATACATTATATACTGTATTTTCAGGTAATTGAACTAATATTTCGTCCATAAATTTTTTTATATTTTCTTTTGCTTTTTGTTTTTCTTCTTCTGTTAGTTCTATAACTTTTTTTGGTCTTATTTCTTTTTTCTCTTTTTTATCTTCTTTTAGTTTCATTTCTACTTTTACAACTCTTGGTGCTAAAATACTAAAAAAGCTTCTTTTTTCTTCATTTTCTAGTACTTTTATTTCAACTTTATCTTTTGATACTCTTAATTGTTTTAAACCTTTTTCTATTGCCTCATTTGTTGTCCTACCTTCAGAAATAATCGTTTTTTCCATCTTGCTATTCCTCCTCAGATTTTATTACTTTATTTAAAATTAATCTTTCAATTATCATCAAAATATTATTTGTTAACCAGTATAATGCTAAACCTAGTGGAGCAATTATAGCAACAGATAAAGACATTAATGGCATAAACCACGACATCATTTTATTTGTTTGCATGATTGCATCCATTTCGTTGTTTTCTTCTTTTGGTATCATTTCTTTTCCTGTTGTTCCATCTATTTTTACACTTTCTTTTTTTGCATCTGTTTGTGTCTTTTGTTGCATTGATGTTGATAATTTTATTGATATAAAAGAAGATATTATATATAATACTGGGATTATATATACTGTAAAATCTGTTAAATTCTGTTGTGGTACTTTACTTAAATCTAGTCCTAAAAAGTTCATTTGTAAATTTGCTTTATCTATATATTCATCGTCTGGATTTTTTTCCTTTAAAAATTCATATTCTCTTATTATATCTATTTCAGGATACGCTGTGCTTACGGATTTACCGCCTTCCTGCAATTGACTTATATAATTATTTATATTTTCTGTTGGTATTTTTTGCATAAATGTCAATGGTGATCTTACCAAGTAAAATATTGAAAATAAAAGAACAATTTGAATTATAGCTGTAAAACATCCACTAAAAGGACTCATTTTTTCATTTTTATATAATTCCATTACTTCTTGATTCATTTTTTCAGGATTATTTTTATATTTAAATTGTATTATTTTTATTTTTTCCTGCATTTTAGCAGATTTTTTCAATGTTTTTTGTTGTTTTACCGAAAAAGGTATAAATAATATTTTTATAAAAATTGTAAAAAGAATTATAGCCAGACCATAATTATTTATAAGTCCATACATAAACTCTAATAAATAACCAAATAAATTGGCAAAGAATTGAAACATTTGCGTTTCCTCCTATTTTTACTTTAATGGATCATATCCCCCTTTTGAAAAAGGATTGCATTTTAATATTCTCTTTATCGATAATAAACATCCTTTTACTACCCCATATTTTCCTATTGCTTGTTTTGAATATTCTGAACATGTTGGATAATATTTGCATCTTATATTTTTTTGCTCTAACCAGCAAGATATATGCTTTTGATAAAAGTTTATTATTTTAATTAATATTTTTTTCACTTTATTTTTCTTTTCCTCCCTGCTTATAAAAAGCGTATATGGAAATGAAATCTTATTTTTTTCTACAATATGAAAGTGATAATTTCATATTGTAGAAAAGTTGCTTTACTCCAATGGTTGTACTCAATTTTACTTTAGTAAAATTGATACAGAACAAATTTAAGGAAAGCCAACATGGAATGATAAAATTTGTACTAATTTTAAGTTTTTCCGATTTGTTCTATAAACAATTCAGCTTTTTCAAAAATTTTTTTAATATCTTTTTCCACATTTTTATAACAAGCTTGAGATATTTCTTGATTTTTTCTCCATAAAAAAACCATGCTATACCCTGTTTTTATATCGTCTTCTATTTTTCTGTAATTTTCTCTTATTATTCTTTTTAAATAGTTTCTTTTTACTGCCTTCCCTAACTTGGAGCTTATTGCTATCCCTAAAAGATTGATGTTTTTTCTATTTTTTTTTATATAAATTACTATATATTTCCCTGAATAATATTTTCCTCTATTTAAAACATCTCTGAATTCATAATTTTTTTTTAACATTTTAGTTTTTTTCATTTTTCAAGCTCCTTAATAGACAAAGATTTTATAAAAAATTTATATTTATTTTTTATAAAAATATTTGCCTATGTGAAAAAACTTTATAGCCTTTCTTATTGAAAAAGGCTCGCTTTTGCGGCCTTTTTCTCTAAATTATAGCATACTAAAAAATATATTATTAAGCACTTAATTTTTTTCTTCCTTTTGCTCTTCTAGCTTTTAATATATTTCTTCCAGATCTTGTTTTCATTCTTTTCATAAATCCATGTTCTTTCTTTTCTTGTCTGTTTTTTGGTTGATATGTTCTTTTCATTGATTGCACCTCCTATTGTTTTTATATATAAATTCCTTTATTGGAAATTTTCTCTAAATTAAATTAGCATATCGATTATACATTAAATCACTTTAGTTTGTCAAGCAAATTTCCGTAATTTCTTCAATTCTGTAACAAATATGGAGTCAAATCAATGTCTTTAATTTATGGATTAGCAAATAATAAAAAATAATAATAGATATAATTATTGGAAAAATTTAGGTGATTTTTTGTAGATTTTTGTAATATTTTTGTAAAAAACTATGAGTTTTCCACAGTTTTTTTATATGTTTTCCACAATTAAAAATTTTTTTCCACAATTGTATTGACTTATTTCATATAAGTTTGTTATTATATGAAAAGTATAAAAAATATTAATTTTTTCTTGATATTACTTAAATTTTTGTTCGTATTAGTTAATTATTTTTTTACAGAAATGTTACAAAATTATCAACACTTGTGGATAACTTTGTGGATAACTTTTAAAGAAGGGATGATGAAATGGCAATAGATAAAGATGAACTAGTTTCAAAAATAAAAGAACTATTAAAACCAGAAGTAACAAAAATATCATATGACACTTGGATTTTGCCGTTAGACATAAGAAGTATTGAAAATGATAACATCGTTTTTACAACAACTTCAGAATATCAAAAAGATTTTATTGAAAATAAATACAGAAGTTTAATCTTTAATACTCTTAGATATATTACTAACAAAGATTGGACATTTTCTGTTATTGACCTTTCAAAAGAAACACCACAGGAAGATGAAATAGTTATTTCAGATGATTCAAATACACCTTCAACAGATATAACAACTAATAGGTCAACTCTTAATCCAAAATATACATTTGATACTTTTGTTGTTGGAAATAGCAACAGGTTTGCTCATGCTGCTGCACTTGCAGTAGGTAATGAACCCGGAAAAGCTTATAATCCACTATTCTTATATGGTGGTGTAGGTCTAGGGAAAACTCACTTAATGCATGCAATTGGTAATAGAATTTTAGAAAATAGTAATACTACAAATGTTTTATATGTAACTTCAGAAAAATTCACAAATCAATTAATAAATGCTATAAAAGACAACAAAAATGAAGTATTTAGAAATAAATATAGAAGTATTGATGTCCTTTTAATAGATGATATCCAATTTATAGCCGGAAAAGAGCGTGTACAAGAAGAATTTTTCCATACATTTAATTCATTATACGAAGACAGAAAACAAATTATAATCTCTAGTGATAAACCACCTAGAGACATTCAATTCCTAGAAGATAGGCTAAAATCAAGGTTTGAATGGGGATTACTTGCAGATATTTCTTGTCCGGATTATGAAA
The DNA here is from genome assembly GCA_930982035.1 of uncultured Clostridium sp. Classification (GTDB taxonomy): domain Bacteria; phylum Bacillota; class Clostridia; order TANB77; family CAG-508; genus CAG-269. Next base: position 6,711 of record CAKNJL010000011.1, on the reverse strand, counting down.
CACGTTTAGCAATTTTAAGAAAAAAAGCTCAAGATGAGAATATCCTTATTGATGATTTTATTTTATCAGATATTGCGAATAAAATAGATTCAAATATTAGAGAATTAGAAGGTGTTTTTAATAAAATAGTTGCTAGGGCTTCATTAATTCATAGTCCAATAACTATAGAATTAGCCGAAAATATAATAAACGAATTCAAATACGAAAGTGAAAAAGTAATATCTTGTGATTTTATAAAAGAAACTGTTGCAAAATATTTTAGTATAAATAAAGATGATTTGGCAGGAAATAAAAGGTCTAATGATATAGCATTTCCTAGACAAATTGCAATGTATCTTTGTAGAGAAATAGCTAATATGTCTTTTCCTCAGATAGGAGTAGACTTTGGAGGAAGAGATCACTCAACAGTAATGCATGCTTGCAAGAAAATAGAAAAAGAAGTAAAAGAAAAAAATAATACTAAGTTAATTGTGGATAGTGTGAAAAACATAATAATAAATGGAAAACAATAATAATAATAGTACTTTGAAAATATTTTTTTAAAACTGTGTTTGTGGAAAAATTTGTTTGTAAAAGAAAATTCTTTCTTTTCTTACGGAATAGCTAGAAAGGATATCCACACCCCTAATGTTAATAACATGTTAATAACATGTGGATAACTAACTTTTACACATTTTTGAAAATAACATGTGGATAACTTTTTTAGTTTTCCACTACTTTATCCACATCAATTTTGCTAGGGATTTCAAATATCCACATAGTTTTCCACAGTTTCCACAGTACCTAATACTATTACTACTAATAATATTTATTTAATATATAAGGAGGAATCGTCATGAAAATAGTTTGTTATAAAGACAAATTAATCAAAGCCCTAAATTCCGTAGTAAAAGGTGTAGCTTCTAAAACAACAATGCCTATACTAGAAGGAATATTAATTCAAACAAATGATAACGAAATAAAATTAACTACATATGATTTAGAAATTGGTATAGAATATGTAATGGAATGTAAAGTAATTGAACAAGGAAGTACAGTCGTAAATGCTATAATGTTTAGTGAAATTATCAGAAAACTTCCAGATACAGAGATAAATATTTCTATAAATTCTAATAATTTACTTGAAATTGAATGTGAAGGTTCTTTATATAAATTAGCAACAATGAATCCAGAAGAATTTCCAGAATTACCAAAAATAGAGATAGAAAATTCTATAGAAATAGACCAAAATGTATTAAAAAACATGATAAGAAGGACAATATTTGCAACTAGTACTGAAGAAAGTAGACCAATTTTTACAGGATGTTTATTTGAAATTGAAAATAATCAACTAAGTCTTGTAGCTGTAGATGGTTTCAGATTGGCATTAAGAAAGATATTTTTAACAAAACAAACTAATAATTTTAGTGCAGTTATACCTGGAAAAACTTTAACTGAAATAAATAAAATAATTACAGATTCTTTTGAACCTATAAAAATAGGGGTTTCTAAGAATCAAGCATTATTTGAAATGGATAATTGTAAGATAGTATCAAGAATTTTGGATGGAGAATTTTTAAATTATAAGAATGTTATTCCAACTACTTGGGAAACAAGAATAAAAGTAAATAAGAATAGTATACAAGATAGCTTTGAAAGAATTAGTTTGATTTCATCATCTTCAATAGAAAAAGAGAAAAAATATCCTGTAAAAGTTCAAGTTGATATTGGAAAAGTAACAATTCTTTGTACAAACCAGACAGGAGATGCTAAAGAAGAATTATATGTTTCAACAGAAGGTAAAAATTTAGAAGCAGGATTTAATCCTAAATACTTTTTAGATAGCTTAAAAGCTATTGATGATGAAGAAGTATATATAGAATTTGGTAGTAGTATATCACCATGTTTAATAAAATCAATTGAAAATAATGATTATGTGTACATGATTTTACCTATAAGATTAAAAGAAGATTAAAGGTGGAGATAAATCTACCTTTAATATTTTTTAATTTATAGGAAATTGAATTTCCTATAAATTAAAAAATATAGGTGCACAGAAAAATTGCAAAGCAATTTTTCGCGTCGACAAATCTTATACGCTTCTTGCTAGACCTTAATTTAATGTAACAAATATTAAAAGTAGAGAAAAGGTCTAGCGAAGCTAGATTTGTCCAATTATATTGATTTTAATTTTATATAATTTAAAAGTTTATAAATAAATTATAAAAAATAGTAATCCACATTTTATTAATAAAATGTGGATAAGTACAAAAAGAATTTTTATAAAAACAATAAATATTATAAAAAATAAGAAATGAAAAAAATAGAAAAAATTAGAATAAATTAGAAAAAAATAGGAAAAAAAAAGAAAACGAGAGAATTTAAAGATAAATAATTTTGTAGAAATGAAAAAAATAGAAAAAATTAGAATAAATTAGAAAAAAATAGCAAAAAAAAGAAAATGAAAGAAAATAAAAATGCAAAAAACATAAAAATATAATTATAAAAAATTTTCAATAGAAATAATAATAAAAAATATTTAGAAAAATAATTAGAAAAAAATAAGATAAAAAATTAATAAAAAAATTAAATAAAAATATTTAATAAAATAATTAGAAATAAAAAATTAATAAAAATAATAATAAAAAATGTTTAATTTATATAAAAATAAAAAAATAATAAAAAAAACAAAACGCGAAAATCAAAAATAAGCCGTTTTAAAAATTTTTTAATATAATTAATCAACTAAATTTTAAATTAAAAATTATTATTTATAAAAAATACTAAAAAAAACGAGGCACGAAAATCAAAAATAAGCCATTTTTATTTTTAATTAATATAATTTTATATAAAAAAAATCGAAAAAAAAAGAAAAAAATAGAAAAAATTAGATAAAAAAAGAAAAATAAAATTATTAAAAATTATTATAAATAAAATTAGATTTTTTCTATACAATAAAAAGTTATACACAAATGGAGAAGAATATGTGGATAAGTAAAGTGAATTTAATGAATTTTAGAAATTATGAAAAACAAGAAATAGAACTAAATAATAATATAAATATTTTTTATGGTGAAAATGCACAAGGAAAGACTAATATAATAGAAGCAATTTTTTTGACTAGTATGGGAAAATCTTTTAGAGCAAAAAAAGATTTAGAAATGATTCAATTGGGAAAAGAAAATGCAAATATAGAAGTTTATTATGAAAAGTCTGACAGATGTGGAAAAATAAAAATAGATTTATCTAAAAGAAAAAATATTTATTTAAATGGAATAAAATTAAAAAAACTAAGTGAATTATTAGGAACTATTAATGTAGTAATTTTTACACCAGATGATATTAATATTTTAAAAGGTGGTCCTCAAAATAGAAGAAGATTTTTAGATATTATGATTAGTCAATTAAAACCAAACTATATGTATAATTTAAATTTATATTTAAAAACAATAGAACAAAGAAATAATTATTTAAGACAAATAAGAGATGAAAGAAAATCAGAAGAATTATTAGATATTTGGGATGAAAAATTAATAGAATATGCTGAAAAAATTTATAATTATAGAAAAGAGTTTATAGATAAAATACAAGAAAAAATATTAAATATTCATAAGGAAATTACAGATAATAAAGAATTGATAAAAATAGATTATAAGAGCGATTGTGAAGATAAAGAAAAATATCATAAATTATTAAAAGAAAGAAGAAAATTAGATATTATAAAAGGTTATACAACAAAAGGGATTCATAGAGATGATTTTAGTATATATATAAATGATAAAGATTTGTCAATATATGGCTCTCAAGGACAACATAGAACAACAATATTATCATTAAAAATGTCAGAATTAGATATTATATATGATGAAATTGGAGAATATCCAATATTACTATTAGATGATTTTATGTCAGAGTTAGATGAAAAAAGAAGAAATCATTTATTAGAGAAAATTGAAAACATTCAAGTAATAATAACATGTACTGATAAAATAAAACTTGAAAATAAAGATATTTTAATATATAATGTAAAAGACGGAAAAGTAAAAAAAGAAAATCAAGAGGAGGAATACTAATGGAAAAATATAATCATAAATATGGGGCAGAACAAATACAAGTACTTGAAGGGCTTGAAGCCGTAAGGAAAAGACCAGGAATGTATATAGGAAGTACCTCAATAAGAGGACTTCATCATTTAGTTTATGAAATAGTAGATAATGGAGTGGATGAGGCTTTAGCTGGATATTGTACAGAAATAAATGTTGTAATAGAAAAGGGAAATGTAATAAGTGTAACAGATAATGGTAGAGGAATACCTGTAGAAATTCATCCAAAAACACATATATCAACAGCAGAAACTGTATATACAGTTTTACATGCAGGTGGAAAATTTGGAGGAGATAGTGGATATAAAGTATCAGGAGGTTTACATGGTGTAGGTGCATCAGTTGTAAATGCTTTATCAACATGGGCAGAAGTTACAATAAAAAGAGATGGTGGACTTTATCAAATGTATTTTGAAAAAGGAAAAACTGTTAAGAAACTTGAAAGAATAGGAGATGCAGAAGGAACAGGAACTAAAGTAAGATTTTTAGCAGATGATACAATTTTTGAAAGTTTAAATTATGAATTTGAAGTATTGGAAAAAAGGTTTAGAGAAATTGCATTTTTAACTAAAGGTTTAAAAATAACAATTGAAGATCAAAGAGAAGAGACACCTAAGAAATCAGAGTTTTGTTATGAAGGTGGATTAATTTCTTTTGTTGAATATTTAAATAAGAATAAAGAAAAATTACATAAAACACCAATATATATAGAAAAGGATGGAGAAGTACCAGTAGAAATAGCAATACAATATACAACTAGTTATTCAGAAAATATTTATACCTTTGTAAATAATATAAATACTATAGAAGGAGGAACACACTTAGAGGGATTTAAAAGATCTTTGACAAAAGTATTTAATGATTATGCAAGAAGTCATAATATTCTAAAAGAAAAAGATAGTAATTTGCAAGGTGAAGATATAAGAGAAGGAATAACAGCAGTAGTTTCAGTAAAAGTAAAAGAACCACAATTTGAAGGACAAACAAAAACAAAATTAGGAAATAGTGAAGTAACTGGAGTTGTTCAAAGCATGGTGAATGAAGCTCTTTCAACATTCTTAGAAGAAAATCCATCAGTTGCAAAAGCTATATTAGAAAAATGTATAAGTGCATCAAGGGCTAGAGAGGCTGCAAGAAAAGCAAGAGAGTTAGTAAGAAAGAAAAGTAATTTAGAAACATCTACACTACCAGGAAAATTAGCAGATTGTAGTAGTAAAAATGCTGATGAATGTGAGGTATATATTGTTGAGGGAGATTCAGCAGGAGGTAGTGCAAAACAAGGAAGAGATAGAAAATTCCAAGCAATATTACCACTATGGGGAAAAATGTTAAATGTTGAAAAAGCTAGAGCAGATAAAATATATGGAAATGATAAATTAAACCCAGTTATTGTAGCTATTGGTGCAGGAATAGGAGCAGAGTTTGATATAACTAAAATAAGATATGGAAAAGTAATCATTATGGCAGATGCTGATGTCGATGGTGCACATATTAGAACTTTATTGTTAACATTCTTCTTCAGATATATGAGACCATTAATAGAAAATGGAAATGTATATTTGGCACAACCACCATTATATAAATTATCTAAAAAAGGAATGGAAGATAGATATTGTTATACAGATGAAGATTTGGAAAAAGCGTATAAAGAATTAGAGGAAAAAGGAATAACTAGAGATCAATTAGGATTACAAAGATATAAAGGTTTAGGAGAAATGAATCCTGAACAATTATGGGATACTACTATGAATCCAGATACAAGAATACTTATAAAAGTAACAATGGATGATGCTATAAAAGCAGATGAAATATTTACTTTATTAATGGGGGATGAAGTAGAGCCAAGAAGAGAATTTATACAACAAAATGCAAAATATGTAAGAAACTTAGACATTTAGGGATAGGTCAAAAATTCCTGCTTACCGCTAAAAAGGAAATAACTCAAAGAATATTTATAATAAAATTTAAATTAATATATTTTTTATAAATTTATTTGAAAAAAATAATTAAAAATTTTATAAATTTAATGGCAGATAATAAATATAATTATCTGCCATTAATTCATAAAGCTAATAATAATCGTAGTTAAAACTAATATATATAATTTTCTAACCTATCATATATTACTATATGAGTAAGCTATAAACCACATATATTAATCAGTCACTTGACCATTAATACACCCAGAGTAACTAAATTCATCCTATAAAAGGACTAATATTAATCACTAAAAAATATAAAAATAATCGTAACTCAAATATATTATATATAATTTTGCCATAAAAAATATAATAAAAAATAAAATTTAAATTAAATAAAATACAGCATACATACAAATAATATATTCTTATCGCCGACATATTATAATATATAAAAATACTATAATATATCTTTGCTCGAATAATAATAAACTAATTAAAATCTATTATTACTCTTCGTTTAACTATTATTAACCTTATATCTATATTATGTACAGAAAAAAAAATAATATTCAAAAAATAAAAAATATTTATAAAAAAAATAAAATTTTTTATTTTTTAGTCTTATATATAATTTTATAAAAATTAAACTTAAATAAAAAAATAAAATAGAAAAGAATAAAATAAAAAAATTAAATAAAAATAATTAA
>CAKNJL010000010.1 GCA_930982035.1 uncultured Clostridium sp. | reverse complement strand
GGAACAAAGGACCGTCCCTAAATCCCTTTTTTCCAAGTACCGTCCCTCAATCCCTTTCATTCAATTAAAAATTTTTCCATAAAGTCATATTTTCTAGAATAGTCTTTAGTTTCTTCATTAGAAACATATACTTCAGAAGTATTACTCTTTAAAAATTCAATAATTTCATAAACATCAATCCAAATTTCATTAGGACTATCTACTTGTGATTCATCAAATATAAGTTGCATTCCAAAATGTAGATGTGCGACATTTATATTATTAACATTTTCCTTTATACTATATCCTGTCATTCCTAAATATCCAATAACATCACCAGCCTTTACAGTATCACCAAGCTCAAGTCCTTCAGCATATGGATGATCTTTTCGCAAATGAGCATAATAATAATATCTTTTTTGATCAAAGCTTCTAATACCAACACGCCATCCACCGTACTGATTCCAACCAAGTTGTTCTACAGTTCCAGATTCAACAGCTATAATTGGTGTACCAATACTTCCCATTAAGTCATTCCCTAGATGTGTTCTTTTAAAACCATATGACCTAGAATTTCCAAAATCTTTATAATGTGTAAAATAATAATTTTTAGCAATTGGGAGGAATGCTTTTAGCCCATATCTATCTTCAAAAACTTTTTGATTGTATGAATTTAAAACTTCAACAGAATAATTACCAATAAATCCACTTAGAACAGCAGAATAGGCCTCAAAATAATAATCATAAAAAGTTAAAGTTGATGTTAAATCTTCTATTGATTTTCCATTTTGTAAGTTTTCTACTATTTTATTTAAGTCATTTTCATTAAAATTTTTGAAGTTCCCTCCATATATGCAAGCTAAATATGCTAATAATTCAATCCAATTATATTGTATTTCTTCATTATTGTTATGGGATTTAATATCTAAATCGGCGGTTAATTTTAAAGCCTCACTAGTAACGTTAAAATCAACCCATTTTATGAAGTCATTTTCGTTATCTGAATTGGTAGCTATAGCTATCATTTTATTTTTAGAGTAATAAAATGTAAGCGTGGAAATTATAAAAATAAATAATGTTAAAATTGAAATTAATATTATGTGCTTAGATTTTATATGTATATTTTTGATAATCAATAAAAACACCTCATAAAAATATATGATTGAAAGAAAAAAATAATTACATCAGAAAAAATCAAAGATTTTATTATAACGTCAATCATTTTAATAGTGAAATTCTTTACTAAATTTACAATTTGTATTAAAATAAAAATAATTGAATAATGAATAAAGGAGAGAGGAATTTCAAATGGATAAATATATGGAAATAGCTAAATTAAATGCAGAAAAAGGAATGGAAAAGAAAGAGGGAGGACCTTTTGGAGCAGTTATTATAGATTTGGATGGAAACGTAATTTCAACTGGAAACAATAAAGTTTTTGCAAATAATGATCCTACAGCACATGCTGAAATAGTTGCAATAAGAAGAGCATGTGAAAAATTAAAAAAGTACGATTTATCAGATTATATTTTATATACATCATGTGAACCTTGTCCTATGTGTTTATCAGCAATAATTTGGTCTAATATCAAAGAAGTATATTATGGATGTACAAGAAAAGATGCAGGAGAAATTGGTTTTAGAGATGATGCTATTTACGAATATTTGAAGGGAAATAATAAAGATTTAATTACTTTAAAGCCAATTAATAGAGATGAATGTTTAGAAACATTTAAAAAATATGTAGAAAATGAAGGTATAATTTATTAAAAAGTTGACATAAGTGTTGAACTTTTTTTATATATATGATATAATATTGTTTAATATTGGAAAGTGAATGGAGGAAAAAATGGAAAATTTATTAAGTAAGTTTTATTTAGATAAGGAAAAAGATATAATAGTAAAAATATTTAAAACAAGCGAAGATGAAGTAACATATATTTTAGAAACTCCAAACCACAATACAGGAAATTTAATAACTAATCTAGCACGAATATGTAATGTAGAAACAGTAAAGAACGAAAATGACATGAAAATAATAAAAGGTGTAATACCAGCAAGTATTAATGGTGATAATGAAATAGTTTATATTTTTAGACTAGGAGGCTTTAAAATTGCAAATATATTTGAAAACGGAAAAGTTGAATTAAAAGCCCAAATACCTGCTATAACAAAAACTTTAATGTCTCAAACAAAACATTATAACTTACCAATAGAAAAAACAATTGTAAAATCATATATTTTAAAGAAATCAAAATTTAGAACAGATTTACATACACACATGAATGCAAATTTAACACCAGATTGTTTAATAGCTTTAGGAATAAGTCGTCAAATCAGATATCCGTTATATTATATTAAAAAATTAAATTTAAAAATGACAAAAGAGCAAGAAGAGAAAATAATGAAGCAAAGAGAAAAAGTAGAAGAACAATTTAAAGATTCTGAATTAACTGGAAAATATTTAACAAGAAAAATAGATGATAACACATTTATTAACTTTGCAGATTTTATTTTAAATAACCTAGAAAATGCAGAATATAATATTTCAAAAATAAGAATCAGTTTGGCTATTTTAAAAGATGGACAAGCAGTTTTTACAAACCTAGAAAAATTATATATATATAGATATGTTTTTTGTAGAGGTGTTGAATATTTAGAAGATTTAATAAAATTAGAAGAAGATAAAATTGATAATATTCCAGAAAATGATATAAAAAACATGGTAAAACAAATGCTAAAAGACAAAGAAAAAGGTAGTCCATATGAAAATAATACTTTTTTCCAAGATAAATTATTATGGATTGGTAGAGAATATCAAAAACAAGGAATTAAATATACAGAAATTTCAGATACAAATTTAACTAAAAAAGGTTCTCCAGCAATAAGATTATTAGAGCAAGTTCATGAAGTTATGCCTAAAATAGAAAAGGAAACTGGTGTAAAAATTAGGTTAATGGTAGGTATAAGAAGAATACCATTAACAATAATAAAAGACGAAAAAACAAGTCCTAATTATTTAAGGGAAAGTATTGATGTAATGAAAGCTGTTGCAAAAAGTCCATATGTTGTTGGAAGTGACTTCATAGGAGAAGAGATAAATGATATAAGTGAATTACAGCCAGTAATAACAGAGATAGTAAGATATATTAAAGAAGAGGATCCGCAATTTACAATAAAAATACATGCAGGTGAAAATGATAGCTTAAGAGACAATGTAGAAAAATCATTAGATTGTATAAAAAATGCTTTAAAACCAGGAGAAAGTATGCCTAATATTAGATTAGGTCATGGATTATATACACCAAGTTTAACATCTGAAAAAGGAAAACATTTAATCAAAAAAATCCAAGAAACAGGAGCTGTTATAGAATTTCAATTAACATCTAATGTTAGACTAAATAATTTGAGTGATATTAGTAAACATCCTATAAAAACATATTTAAAAAATGATATAAAATGTGTACAAGGAACAGATGGATGTGGATTTTATGGTGTAGATACAATTGATGAACAACTAGCACTCCAAAATTTATTAAATTTAGATGATTCTGATTTTGCTAAGATGAGAAAAGTAGAAGAAGAAATAATGATACAACGTGAAAAATATTTTGAAGAGAAAAGCAAAAAATTTGAAGAATTTTTAAATGGAAGAACTTTAGAAGAGGCAATATTAGAAGAAGAAAAGAAAAATGAAGAAGAAGGCAAGAAAAAAGGAATGAATTTAAGACTTAGAGTAGCAGTTTCTTCAAAGAAAACCTTAGGAGAAAAAATAAAAGAGTTACCAACAGATAAATTGCCTATAGTAATAGCAGGAGGAAGTTTTAATGCTCAAGGTCGTGAAACAGAATTAACAGAAGAGGGAGTAAAATTATTAACAGAATTAATAAAAAGAGTAAATAATGAAAAAGCTTATTTTGTAATTGGACATAAAATGCAAGGATATGAAAAGGCAATATTAGATATATCTAAAAAATTAAATAAAAAGTTTGAAATAGATGCTATTGTACCAAAAATGATTACAGAAGAAGTTGGAGAGCAACTTTTGAACAATAAAGGAATAAATGCAGTAAGGATATCTACGGAAAACGAGGATTCAGGAATATACAAAAGTTTTAATTACGAAATATTTGAAAGAAGAAGCTCTGTAGTAGTTGCATTTGATGGAAATTCTCCAGTTTCAAATTTGGTACAAGAAGCAAAAAACGGAAAAGGAAAATCAAAAATATATGTTAATGATGAAAATGCATTATTACATGACAAGGCTAATACTTTAGAGGGATATGTTACACCTTTTAAATTAAAAGAAGATATTGTAGATAAAATTTTAAAAGATGTTCCAGAAATAGAAGAAAAAAATGTTTACAAAAAAATCGATTTATAATTATACAAGAAAATTAGCATGCGAACATAACGCATGCTAATTTTGTCATTTATACAAATTCCAAGTAACGCCATTATCTTCTGAGATATAATTTTGTGAATCATTACCATTGTAATCTCCATCAGAACCTTGAGAAATTTCTAAATATAATTTTCCATTTTCTTCTACTGGCAAATTATAATAATCATAAATATCACTTTGAATAATATCTAATTTTGAAAATGTTTTACCAGAATCACTTGTCATATATAATTCACAAGATTCTCCTGAAGTTGCAGGCATAGTCAAGAAGCCAGTGTTTTCATCTATAAATTTAATTTGACTAGAAGTTTTAAATATTTCTTTATCTCCTTGCATAATGCCGTGACTTATTTGAACCCAATTTCGACCCCCATCTGTACTTTTACTAATATTTCCAAAAGCAATCCCCATTGCAGTATCCTCAATTTCAAACATAAATCCAACATCTTTATTAATAAAATGAATATTTTGTATTGAAGAATTATTATCAATTTCCACAGTATTCCAAATATTTGACATGTTGTCACAATATACTAAATATCTTTTATTATCAGAAGTATAGAAAAATACTGTTTTTTGGTTTGAAATTTGATAATTATAATCAGTATAAGAATCTTCCATATTAGAAAAATCGCCTGGAACTTCTACAACTTCATTTCCATCATAGCTTATGTAAAGAATTCCATTTTGTATAACATAATCATTAGCCTGTACATTTACTAATTTATAATTTTTTAAATCATTATCATTTTTAAATGTAGCACACTTGAATTGTTTAACAATTGTTTTTTGCATTGATACTTCGCAAAGTGCAATAGTTCCTCCATTTTTTATCAAATTAGTTTCATCATCTATAATGCAATCATCATTCATTGAAAGAACATATTTAGGAATATCATTTTTATATAAAACCAAAGTGGTAATTCCATATTGAATACAGTCATCATATTCAAATAATATATTTTTATCATCTTCACATATTGTAATACCCTTTGAATCTACGTATATTTTGCTAGGACCTTCAGTTGATTCGGACTGGTTCCATGTACCAAGAAATGATGAAGCTATATGATAATAAGAAGATTGACCTTCTCTACTTCCATATGTTACTACAAATTCTCTTGTAATATTATTTTTATCTTTGTATGTTAAACTACAAGTATCTTTAGTTATCCATTGATGTTTAATAGAAGCTTCTATTGTTTGTGGCAATTCTTCTTTTGGTGTAGCAAATAAAAATACTTTTGGATTATTATATAAAGTTGTTAAACCTGTTTCTTTATTTTGTTTTAAAACCAATCCATTAGAGAAATTGCTAGAAAAACTAAGAATACATTTATTGTTTAAACCTGTATTAAACATAAATACAAGATTTATGATTGTTAATATGGCAAATAGAATATATGTAATTATATTTTTTATCTTACTCTTTTTTATTATTAAAATTGAAATTAAAGTTGCAGATATTATGATTAACTCATTTATAATGTAAGATAAAATATCTAATACATATTCATAATTACGTGGTTTTAATACAAATAAATATACTAATTGTGTTATAAGGCAACAAATAAAAATTATTACAGAAATAATAGAGCTAACCTTTTTTAGTTTTTTCAATTTATTTTTTTTCTTTTCTTGAGATTTTGTTATCTTTTCTACAGCTTCTTGTATAGCTTTTTCTACATCAATTTCATTCTTAACTCCAATTTCACAATTTAATAATTCTGTAACAGTAATATCAAATGTTTCAGCTATTGAATTTAACATTGAAATGTCAGGGAAACTTAAACCACGTTCCCATTTTGAAATAGCTTTATCTGTAATGTTCAATTTTTCTCCTAACTGTTTTTGGGTCATATTTTTTTCTTTTCTTAATTTTTGTATGAACTTTCCAAATTTTTCGTTATCCATTTTTATCCTCCTATTCATATAGATAAAAGCATTTCTTAATACTTTTCATTATCTCGTTCTATATTAGGAAAGTCATACTGACTTCCTAATATAAAAAATTAGTTGCACACAAATTTCTTACAGGAATTTGGCACAGAACAAATTTTAAACTTATACTATCATTTTATTGTGTTTTTGGCAATCGACTGTTAGTAGAGTCTTTATTTTAGTATGTGTCAAGTTAATGTAGGTAAATTTTTATATTTTTCTACATTATAACTATCAATACTACATTAAAGATTATATTTACTGTCAATTAATTTTTTGACAAATTTTCTGTAAAAAGATAACTAGTAATAGTTATTATTAAGATGCAAAAGAAGTTTATAGGATTTTTTTATACAATAGGAAAGTGATACTTTCCTATTGTATAAAAGTCGCTTCGCTCCAACGGTTGCACACAATTTTGACTTACGTAAAATTGGCGCAGAACAAATTTACGGAAAGCCAACGAGGAAGGATAAAATTAATATAAATTTTAAGGCTTTCTGATTTGTTCTTATAATGAAATTACTTGCGAAAATTTTCTATAAGGTATATAAAATTGATATTAATTATGGATTTAACAACAAATAAAAAGTAATGCAATAGTAGAAATTTTTAACATATAAGCAAAAAATTTAAAATGTTCAAAGGTGATAAAATTAATACATAGAAAGTTGCAAAGTAAAAAGAGAGTCTTTTAAAAACTCTCTTTTTTGGTGCACCAGGAGGGATTCGAACCCCCGACCTTCCGGTTCGTAGCCGAACACTCTATCCAACTAAGCTACTGGTGCATACAAAATTATTATAACGTTTTTTTTCCTATTTTACAATACTTTTTGATTATTTTTCTTAATTATTAGTTATAGCTGTTACAATTTATAGCTTAAATACTTTTAATAAGAATGTATATATATTAATATTGATTAAATTTTGAATGTGATTGTAGAATGATTAGAAAATCTTAAATAATTTTATGAAATATTAATATATAAATTTTATTAAAAGTATTAATATATGAATTATTATAATTCATAGTTAAGTAATAAAATCTAAAAAAAGCAATTTTTTACTGTAATATATGTAATCAAAATTTAATATAAATAAAAATATCCAATAAAAAGCACAAATTGTAAGATCACAATTATAAAAGTTATATTACTAAATCTATTGAAAAAAACATCCAATTATGAAATAATAAAAATGAAAATAAAAGGGGGAATTACATATGAAAAAAACATTAAAAATATTATTTATTTTTATATTTTGTTTATTAATATTTAGTTTTTGCAAAAATGTAAAAGCAAATTCAATCGATAAAATATCAATGGATATATATGTTGATACTAATGGAAATGCTACAGTCACAGAAACATGGAAATGTAAAATAAATAGTGGAACAGAAATATATCATCCATACTATAATTTAGGAAAATCAAAAATAGAGAATCTAACTGTAAGTGAAAATGGAAGAACATATCAAACTTTAAACTCTTGGGATTCTTCTAAAACATTTTCGGAAAAAGCGTATAAATGTGGAATAAATAAAATAACAAATGGAGTAGAGTTATGTTGGGGAGTCAGTTCTTATGACTCACATACATATCAAGTCAAATATACAATAACTAATTTTGTAGCTGAGCTAAAAGACTCACAAATGATTTATTGGACATTAATACCATATGATTTCTCTAATACAATAGGAAATGTATATATAAAAATACATACAGATTTTAATATACCAAATTCTGTTGATGTATGGGGATATGGTAATTATGGGGGAACAGCATATGTTTATGATGGATACATAGAAATGCAATCAGACGGAAGTTTAGCAAAAAATGAATATATGACGATATTAGTCAAATTTCCAAATAATACTTTTAATACATCAAATTCTTTAAATCATGATTTTAATTATTATTATGAAATGGCAGAAGAAGGTTCTACAAAATATAATAAAGGATCATCTCTAGATTCTATAGGAATATTAATAGGTGGAGTGATAGTTGTATCATTTTCTATAATATTCATATCGTCTTTAAGAAGAATGATTGTAGGCACTTATGAAACAACGTCAATAATAACTGATGAAGACATTGGGACAGTTGATTTTGGAGAATTAGGAAAAAAGATACCGCCAGATTTACAATATTATAGAGACATACCATGTAATGGAGATATTTTTAGAGCATATAATATATCATACAATTATGGATTAACAAAAAGTCAAACAGATTTAATAGGTGCAATCATTTTAAAATGGCTAAAAGATTCTATCATTAGGGTAGAAAATAAAGAAACAAATGGAATTTTAAAAAGAAACAACATAGTAATATATTTAAAAGAAATGAATACAGAGACAGTCTTTACTAATGAAAGAGAAAGAGCACTATATAATATGATGTATGAAGCTAGCAAAAATGGAGTTCTAGAAGACAAAGAATTTAAAAAATGGTGTAGAAGACATTATTCTAGAATATTGATGTGGATTAATAGTAGCCTAATTCAGCAAAGAAAAATCTTAGAAGAAGAGGGATTACTTGTAGTTGAAACAAGAGGAAAAATTTTTAAGAATAAGGTTTATGTAGCTACTCCACAGCTAAAGGAAGAAACAATGCAGTTAGCAGGATTGAGAAAATATTTAAAAGAATATACTCTTATAGGCGAAAGACAAGCAATAGAAGTAACATTATTTGAAGAATATTTGATATATGCTCAAATAATGGGAATAGCAAAAGAGGTAGCAAAAGAATTTAAAGAAGTATATCCTGAAATGATAGAGCAATCTAATTTTAACTCATATGATAATATAATTGCGATAAATTTATATTCTACACGTGCAATTAATGCAGCAATGAGTGCAGAATCTAGAGCAAGAAGCTATTCATCAGGCGGAGGAGGATTTTCGTCAGGTGGAGGCGGAGGCGGTTCCTTCGGCGGTGGAGGAGGCCGGAGGAGGAATTCGCTAATCTAAATAATATTGTATGTAATCTTATTTACATGTAATATAAAAAGTAAAAGCTAAAAAAAGTTTCTGGCTTCACAATCAAAAGAATGAAAATAAAAATCTGCTTTGAAGATAAAACTATCATTTGAAGTAGTTTTATATAAAAGTCGCTTCGCTCTAACGATTGCACACAATTTTGATTTACGTAAAATTGGAGCAGAACAAATTTGCGGAAATCCAAAGAGAAAGAATAAAATTAATATAAATTTTAAGGATTTCTGAGTTGTTCTATTATTTTAGTTTAATATTATTGATTTTAGATAAAAAATAACTAGCTTTTGATATATTATAGAACTCCATAAAAAATAGGAAGGTTGTGATAAAGTGGAGGAAGACAAAGTAAAACAATTTAAACAACTAGTAGATAAAAGTAATAATATAGTATTTTTTGGTGGGGCAGGTGTATCTACTGAAAGTGGCATCCCAGATTTTAGAAGTAAGGATGGACTATATAATCAGAAATATAAATATCCCCCAGAAGAAATATTAAGTCACACATTTTTTATGAATAATACAGAAGAATTTTATAAATTTTATAAAGATAAAATGAATAGCTTAAAATATGAACCTAACATTACACATAAAAAACTAGCTGAACTTGAAAAGATGGGAAAATTAAAAGCAGTTGTAACACAAAATATAGATGGATTACATCAAAAAGCTGGATCAAAAAAAGTTTTTGAATTGCATGGAAGTGTATTAAGAAATTATTGTATGAAATGCCATAAATTTTTTGATGCAGAATATGTATTTAATAGCAAGGGAATACCATTATGTTCTTGTGGAGGAATCGTAAAACCTGATGTTGTATTATATGAGGAAGGACTAGACGAAAATACTTTAATTTCTTCAATTAATAATATACAAAAAGCTGATTTATTGATTGTAGCAGGAACATCATTGACTGTTTATCCTGCTAGTAGTTTAATAAATTATTTTAAGGGTGAAAATTTAGTTTTAATTAATAGAGATTCAACACCTTATGATAATAGAGCTAATTTAGTTATAAATGATAGTTTAGGTAAGGTGTTTGAAAATATATAAATTAGATTGTTTAATAATATAAGAAACAAGAAATATGTATAGTTATTCACATCTAAAAAGTTTATCATAGAATGGTGATATATTGATATTTTATGGATTTTTTGACTCAATGTAGAATTCCTAAATTTCTACTAATTGAATTCAAAATTTAATCAATATTAATATATTGACATTCTATTTATCAACTTTTAGCTGTAAATGGTAACCTTATAAAATATTTTGTTGAAATTTTTGCTTAAAAACTCTTGCCAATTAAAAAAAAATGTGGTATTATATATTAGTCCGAACGATATCGAGGCGTAGCGCAGTTGGTAGCGCGCGTGGTTTGGGACCATGAGGTCGCAGGTTCGATCCCTGTCGCCTCGACCAGAAAAAGGAGCTTTTTACAAGCTCCTTAAATTGTTTTTTGGCTATTTTAAACCCTTTTTCTTTTTCTCAACATTTTTCAAAATTTCTCTATATTTGTGTTACTGCATTCGATGTTGCATTCATAGAAAATATATTGAATGTAATAATTGCATTCAGATTATTTTCTGAACATATTTTTTAAAAATGAAAACAATTTCTCATACCATTTTTCAATTTTTACTTCTACCAAAGAAACCTGTTCCTTTTGCATTGCTTTTCTATTTTTAAATAAATCATCTGGATTATATTTCTTTCTTTTTTTCTGTTCAGCAGTTATCTCATCATTCTTTAATAAATCTATTAATTCTCTTTTTGCTTCTTCTTCAAGCAAATATTCCATATTTATATATGTTAAAATTGAAATAGTGTCTATACTTAAATTCTGTTCAGCTAGTGTTTTGTCATCATCATATTTAAAAACATAATTTTTATCTTTATTTTCTGTAATGTAATCCCATACGTCTTGTGGAATTTTATTTATATATTTATTGTCTAACTTTTTTAATATATAGTCTACTTCTGCTAATCTTTTGTTTATTTCTTCCATATATAACGATTATCTCCTCATATCATCTTTATTTCTATTAAGTAACTTAAATATATTGTGTGATTTCTTTACTTTTTCTGCTACTATGCCAGGATTTTCTTTTATTGCATTTTTACTTGTTTCAGCAATCACTGTAGGAGTTATCTGAAAATTTTGATTACTTATTTGTTTATACTTATCTGAAAATCCATATTCTCTTTCAACATCACTTTTGACTTTTTCAAATTCTTCATATATTTTATCAGCATATTCCTGTGTAAATACACCTTCTTGAACTTTTATCATGGTTCTAAGTTTTGCAAATTTACTTAGTTGTTGTATAACAAACTGTATATCCTTATTGTCTACTGGTTTTTTATAAGCATAATCGTCTACTATTTTGTCCATTAGCTGACAAAGTTTAAAATAAGCTCCAGGTTGACCAGCTATTTTATCATATTCCTCTGCAATATATAATGGATCACACATACTTCCATAAATAAAATCATTTATATGCACTTCTGCATTTGTATCAGTTCGCATGGTTGAAAAAATGCTTCCACCTGTGTTCAATATATATTGATATTGTGGATTAGGATAATTCGAGAATGCTGCAATCGCCAACCTTGCAAGTGGCATACTTGCAAAATATCCTGATGTTATTCTTTCTTTATTCCATTCTTTGTTTGGCTTTTTTAAGACTGTATCAACAGTTATTCCTTGATTTTTCATATCTGGACTCGATGCAACCTTGGATGTTACCGCAAATAAATCTGTCATTACCTCACAAAATCCCCCTCCATATATTACATTTTCTATTTCATTAGGTTGCAGTTTCTTGTAAATACTTCCACTTATTCCTAGATACTCGGAATTTCCAATCCTTGTAGTGTAAAAATAAGGAATATTATAATTACCAATTCCCGCTCTATGTCTAGTTGAAAATACATCCTGTGCAGCAACTGAAAAAGCATGACTAATTTCATGGCTAAAGTAATGTTGAGTTTGAGCTTTAGAGCAAGTACTTCTATCAAAACCTATTAATTTTATATATATTCTACTATTAGGATTATTCTCATAACCAGTCTTTCCAGGGGTAACAGAATTTACATCGCTATCTGAATATTCACCTGGATATGTATTAACCTCTTTTAATCTATTATTAAAAGCTGTTATTATACTTTTATTTCCTTTTCCAAATAAATTTAATATTTCTACATAACTCTTTTCAAACTGTAACTGGTCTTCTTTACAATAAAATCCCATGTATTTAACTCCTTTTCATTTTATTCTTTTGTTCCATCTCTCAAAATATCAATTTACTTATTTCTCGCAGAATTATATTTAATATTTCCATAGAAATTTTATCATAGCACTTATGTAATATCAAGCATTTAAATTCAAAATATAGGGTAAAAAAATTCTCTAACAATATTTGGCAACAATATAAAATTTTCATATTTCTTACATAAAAAGTGTAAAAAATTAAAATTATTTTATAATTTTTAAATCAAATTTATATTAAAAATAGTTGACTTGTAAAAAATGTAAGATTTTTTTACCACATTCAAAATAAAATGAGATTAAAAAAATATATGCTTCTAATTTTTTATAAATTTATTATATTTCTTCCTCATCTTCAAACCAATCAAAACCACTAGAATTAGTTTTCTTCATTGCATATTCTTTCATAGTTTGTTTTGATAAAGTTCTATATCTTCTAATTTTCCTTTTAGGTCTATGATTTATTTGTGTGTTAGAAACCATATTGCTGATAGCAATAATCCCACCAAGAATGTTATTAACCCTGTTTTCCATTTTATTTTGGAAATCTTGCTTTTCTGTTCTTCTTCCGTTTCTTTCAATTCTTGTTTCAAGTTGTAAAATTGATCTCTCAATTTTTCCTCTACCAATTTTTTCATTTCCTCGTTCATTCGAATATTGTCCTTTAATAAACCTTCTTGTGTATCTTGTACTTTCTTTTTCATAATTGTTATATTTTCTACTATTACTTGTTCCATTTGATATAAATCCTTTATTATCTCTGGCTCTATTAGATAATAATCCATCTTTACTATTGATGGAACTACTGGACTTTCTTGTACTATTTGATTGTTCTTTTTCAATTTTTCTAAATTCATTTTCCATTGCTCCTTTTGAATATTTTTCATTATATAATTTATTATCTCTACATTTATATCCTTCAGGTGTTGTATATGTAATGTATTTTCTTGTATCAGTCCAATTAACTTGATATCCCAATTTATTCATATTTTTAATAAAATCATGTTTACAATTACTTTCTGCTAATGATAAATCAATTGCATTCATTAATTTGAATTTCCAACTTTTACCTTGTTCAGCTACTCTATATTCATTTCTTTTTATATAATTTGTTTTTTCTTTTTTAGGAATAACTGAAGCTCCAATTTCTAAACATAATTTATCAGAGTAATCTTTTATATACTGTAAATCTTTTTTACTCATTTGAATTTTATATCCATTTTCAAATGACACAGAATTTATAACTAAATGATTATGCAAATGATTTTTATCAATATGTGTTGCAACTAATACTTGAAATCCATTAAAAGTATTTGCTAATTTAATTCCAACATTATGAACTTGTTCTGCAGATAAATTATCTTTAGAATCAAATGATTGAATAATATGTATATATTGTCTACCACTATTTTTATGATATAGATTTTTGGTATATAGCATTTCCTCTAAACAACTTTCAGCCATACAATCTTTTCCAGTAATTAGATTTACATTTGTTTTCTTATCTTGTGTCACATAGCTTATGATTCTTTTTATGTTTGCTTTTGAACTAATTGCTTCAATAATTGCCATATATTGTTCACTTCCATTCGCAGTTCCTTCAAATCAATTACCGTAATTATTTTTTCGTTTGCAAGTCTTGTTAATTGATTGATATTATTTCCGATTCTTCTGAGTTCAGTATCTATATTATCTAGTCCATTTATAATAACAATTTTATCTTTTAAGCAAGAACTTATAATAAATTTTGTAATAGTCATATTTAATTTTTTTGATTTAGATTCTATTATATTTTTTTCTTTTTCTGTTAATCGTATATTTATTTTCTTATCTTTAGGCATTTTATTCCTCCTTGTTTTCCCTAAAACAATTTAAAGGGGTTTGGGGTCTCCCAATTTTTGCAAGCTCTATTTGTAGTAGTTGTACTTACAAATAGGAAGCTTGCAATACTATATATTTGGTATTTAATTGCTGTTATTTACAAAATTTAATTGGTTATTATTCAAATAAGTATTTATTTTTTCGAGTTCATCTTCTTTAAATTTATTGAACACAGATGTGTATGTATTTAAAGTTACAGTTACATCTTTGTGTCCCATTAATCTTTGCAAAACAACTGCTGTCATTCCTGCTTCAATACATCTTGTACCATAGGTATGTCTTAAACAATGTGTACTTATATTTTTAGGATCTAAATTTAATTCTTCTTTGAAAATTTTTTTTAGTTCTTTATTGATTGCAGATGTTCTTATATAACTATCATTATTTGTAAATATTAAATTGTGTAAATTTTCATTTGTATATTTTAATTGTTCTTCAAAAATTGGCACTAAAAAATCTGGAATAGGTAAAGTTCTATTACCTGAATATGTTTTTGTCTTATTTCCTAAAATAATGGCAAATTCTTTGTCATTTGTTAGTGTTCTCTTCACATATAAAACTTTATTTTCTAAATCAACATTTTCTTTGCTTAATGCAAGTACCTCGCCTATTCTTAATTCCATATACATTTGCTTTTCTCTTTGTTCTCTTTTTTGCTTTGCCCAACCAGTTTCACTACCTACCATATTTTCAAATCCAGCTATTTTTAAGCAAATTCCATCATCTGTATAAATTAAATTTAGTTTTTTAAATAGTTCCATAGCAACAATAACAGTATCTTTACTAAAATATTTAGTATCTCTTGCTATTTTATCTGGATCATAGGGAATAATCATTTCTCCAACTCGTGATGCTAATTCTCCGTTATTATTAGCAGTTTGTAAGCATAGCATTTGATATAAAACTACATACTGGCAACCATCTTTTTGTGATAATAAGAAATCTATTTCAGCTAAATTAAAGAAATCAGTTTTTAATTTTATCCAATAATATCTTTTTGTTTTTTCCATAATCTACTCACTTTCCAGTATTTATACTTAATTTTCTATTGTTAAAAATAAGGAAAAATGATATACTATTTATATAAAGATTGCGAATATCTTTATGTGGCATTTGTGCAAAAGTCTGCTCGCCAAAGTGTACTTTTGTATAAATGCTTTTTAAATTTTTCATATAACATCAATCCTTTTTTCCATCTTCCAAAGAATATAAGCAATTTTTTGGACTTTTCTTGTTTTACCAATATTCACAGATGGAAAATCTGCACGATTAAATATTTCGTTTGTTTTGTTTTCTCCCATATATAAATCTTTTGCTACATCTTTTACAGTTAGCATTTTAAATGGGTCATCTAAGCTTTTTACGGCTTGTTTTATTAATTCTTTCTTAAGTTCTTCACTAAAACTTTCATTCATAATTTTGTCCTCCTTTGAAATTTTATGAATCCATTTTGGATACTTGATAAGTAAAAAAATAAATCTTTATTCATATTTTTACTTTTATAGCATACCTCCTTTCAAATTTATCTATATCCGTTTTGGATATTTATATAATAATCCAAAATGGATATATTGTCAATATCTTTTTCAAAATTTTTTAAACTTTCTAAAACTTTTATAGTAAAAATATTTAATTTTCAGCAATTATTGACTTTCCAAAATGGATATGATAAAATTTAAACATAAATTGAGAAGGAGAAAAAATTATGACAAATGGCGAAAGAATAAAGTATTTAAGAGAAAAAAATGGATTTACTCAAAAAGATATTGCAACAAGATTAGGAGTAGAACCTGCAGCAATATCAAAATATGAATTAGATATGAGAGAGCCAAATATAGAAGCAATAAAAAAACTAGCCACAATTTTTAATGTTTCAATAGATTATTTACTCGGAAGAACACCAGATGTTTTTGTCGATGAAACAGATAGAGATACACTTGATATATCTGCTATTAAAGATAAATACAACTTTACAAAAAAGAGAATGGATAAAGTAAAAGAAATCTACAAAAATGATACTACACTAAGCACAGCCATAAACGAATTATGTTGTGGAGTAGGAAAAACTACTTTTGGAGAAACAATAACAAATACAAATATTTCTATGTTAGAAATAGATAATATATTTAATGATTTTGTAAAGAGCAATGATCCTAAACCACAAATTATGATGAAAGTTAAAGATTTAAAAAATAGTATTATAATTGTTGAGATTGATTCTTTTGATGATGAAGAAATGCCACTTGATGCAACTGATAGAATTGCTTTATATACTACAAAATTATCACAAAAATATAATGTGCTTGGTTTAGTAATGACAATTGATAAAGATGAAAATTGCAAAATTATTGATGCTATATATCAAAAAAGTAAAGATACTTATTATACTCAATTACATTTACCTAAAACAGTATTAACTGCTGGAGAGTATATTGATATAATGAGTAGATTATAAGAAAGAGGAAATATTTATGAAGATTTTAGAATTTGTTTTAAATAATAAAGATTATTTAGAAGATTTAATTACAAGAAGTACTTATCATTCAAATGCTATTGAAGGAAGTACACTTACCTATGCTGAAACATATGCTATTCTTTACAACGACAATAGCTTTAAAATCGAAGGAAAAGAACCAAGGGAAATATATGAGGCTATAAATCATAAAAAAGCATTAGAATTAGTTTTTAAGAATTTACAAAATAATGAAGAATTTGATGAAAGATTTATTAAAAAATTGAATGAAACAATAAATAGAGATATTAAAGATACTGAAGGTTATAGAACTGTACAAGTATTTATTCAAGGTAGTGAACATATCCCACCAGAGCCTGAAAAAGTTCCAAATTTAATGATGTATTATATATATAATTACAATCATGATGAACAGGATATTTTTACTAAAATTGCTAAATATCATATTGATTTTGAAAAAATACATCCTTTTGAAGATGGAAACGGAAGAACAGGTAGATTACTTATAAATTATGAATTATTAAAAAATGACTTACCACCTGTTGTTATAGCAAAAGAAGATAGAGTAAAATATTTTGAATTTTTAAGAAATAATGAAGTCAATGGTTTAGCTGAATGGCTAAAAGATTTATCTACTAGAGAAGAAGAAAGAATGGAGAAGTTTGGATATAAAAATTAGATAAGGAGAAAAAAATTGGAATTATTATACAAATATAAAGAAAATTTTATTAAAGAAGCTGATAATGTTTCAAATCATATGGATATGTTATTAGGTTTATCATATGCAAATATGGATGCTACAATTTTTAATGTTGAAGCTAGAGATAAAATTAAATCTTATTCTGATTTTATATTATATCCTAAAACGAACAAAGATGAAATAAAAAATCAACTAATATTAGACGGAATACAACTTATTATTGAAAATGAATTAGAAAAACTAAATTATGAAATTGATTATGATAAAGAAGAACCACCTGAAGATGATTATCTATATTTATGTGAAATAAAAACTTATATAAATATTATGAACTGTAAATGTAATAGCAATATATACAGACAATCTTTTATATCTCTGATAACATTATTTGAAGCTACTCTTTTTGATATGTTAAATATAATTATTAATAGGCACTTTTTTGTATTCATAAACAATAATGATTTTAGAGATAATCTTAAATTAAAAGATATAACGAAATTTGACTCATTTGAAAAATTTAGAATGAATTTTGTAGATAAGATATTAGAAAACAACCGAGTTAAAAGTCTTCTAGTAATGCTTTATAATTATAATATGAAATATTTTATGATAGAAGATATAGATTATTCAAAGAAAATTTATGAAATTATAGCTAGAAGAAATCTACATTTACATAAGAACGGAATTATTGATAAAAATTATTTTGAACAGTCTGCAGGAAATTTGTTTAATTTAGAAATAGGTAATTATGCAGAAATAGGATATATATATTATCAAAGAGCTTATAATATTTTATCAAAGTTTATAAATAATTTAGCTAATAGTAATATTTAAATTTACTGCATTCAAACTACATTCAAAAAATGTCGAAGTGCTAGAAAATAGGTTATTCTCAAAAGTAAATTCTCCTCACCTCGACCATTTTTTAAGATTTTTAAGAAATTCTAGAAAATTTCCAAAAAGTCTAAATTGAGAAAAGGCATATGTCTGTTAAATTACAGCATATGTCTTTGATTTTGACAAATTTTATAAATGTCATAAGATGATAAAAAATTTCAAGAATAGATATCCCATTATCCATACTTGATTAAGAAAAATTTTCATTGCATAGTAACATTCTTCCTCCAAACTTTAATTTATAAATTGATATTTTATAAATTAAAAAAACTATTGGTATAATTAAAATTCTTTCTGTAGAATTTCTAATTTGTAACCTTTATTAATCCATCAAAATAATCTAACACACTATCAATAACATCTTTTATAGGAATTTGTAGCCAATTATTATTTGCTGTATTAATTCTTGATTGAAATCTACTATTATTTAAAATACTTGTTAATCTCCTATTTACATCTTCTAATGACTTTTCTCTCATACTTTCATCCTGGAAGATTAATATATCTATGTACTTTAAAAGCTTGTCCTTATTTAAGTCTTCATTATTAATTAAATAATAAAAATCAAAAATATCTTTAAATCTAGTAGATGTAATACCAAATTTTAATAATGATTTTAGTTTTTCAACAATTATTTGTTCCTTTGAGTTTATCAATAAGCTAACACTTTCATCAATTATGTTAAAATCAAAGTAATATTCATTTTGCTTAATATCAAAATATTTATGCACTCCAATATCCAGTTTGAAACTTATTGAATAATGATTCTTATCAGTAAGTGTTATATATACTCTTTTACCATCGTAATCTTGATGATGTAAAGGCTCAATTTTCCCAGTGATTTTTATTTTAATACCATCGTCAGTATTATTTAATTCTTTTATAAAATTACGAATCGATTTATCTTCCAAAGAATATTTTATAAAATCAATATCCATATCTCTAGTGGCACGACGCATATCTTTAGAAATATTATGCATTACAACTCCACCTTTTACAGTAATATTCTTTCGATATTTGCTATTACCAATTTTAAGTAAGACAATATCTTGTGCTACTTTTGGAATTGCATTATCTTCAGAATAACCTGCCCCTATATATTTATTAACTAATTCATAAATATCCATTAAAACACCTCATCTTGTATTATTTCAAAAATTTTGTCTCCATTCACAAAGTATTGTAAATATTCTTCTATCTTTTGTGTGTCTAATGAAGTTGCTAGTTTTCTATAATTAGATATAATTTCTTTATACAAATCATATCCTATTTTATTTTTATTTCTAGCTAAATCAATTAACATTCTTTCTTTATCATAAATATTTATTGTAATCCCTTCATAATCAATTTGAGTTTTTCCTAAATTATATAATTCATCTTTCATACGAATTTGTTTTATTTTATTGGAAGATATCATTCTATTATTTCTATCTGTAGCTAAATATATTTTATTTGGAATCATATCTGTCAAATTATGGTAGTAATAAGCAGAATAAGAAGTAAATACTCCATAAGGATATTTCTTCATTATGATGGCTAAATAATGTACACTTGGTACATTAGAATATATTCCTTTTTCTATTTTATATATTTCTTTTTTTTCTAATGCTTTTCTGATTTGATAAGTACTTTTATATTTGTTTTTTATTTCACTATGAGTATATAACATATTTTTTACCCCCAAAAGTATTTTAACCTAATTCACTCCATAAGTCAATAACTATGGAGTGGATTAGGTTAATTTTTGTAATTTAACCACTACACTGAAATTACATTATATCTTTAGTGTAGCAATACATTATCTTTGAAAATTTTAAAAAATTGAAAATTTAAAAATATAAATGTAGAAAATAAATGTAATATTTAAAATAATAAAGCACATAAAAATTGCTCAAGCGTACGATTAGAAAGAAAACAAGTTTGGTCACCTCGAACAGGAAAAGGAGCTTTTTACAAGTGTATTAAATTGTCAATCCAATTTTCAAAATTTTTTAAACTTTCAAAAACTTTTTTCTAATAATATACTTTACATTTTATGTAAATAATGCTAAAATTAATCCGTAACTAATAACTAAAAAGTGCTTATATAGGCTTTTGGCTGAATAGCGAAAGGAGAACACCATGAAAAAGGTTACCATCGATTCTATTGATTTGACTCTTAGTGTGGATGAAGAATTATGTTTAGGAACTTTAAAGATTTTGTTAACTCCGAAAGGGGAAATCTTTATGCCTTCTACAGATTTAGAAGAGTTTTTTTCAAAAGAAGAATATAAAGATTTGAAAAATCAGATTATGGGAAAGTTGGGATTGACTTTTCATGAAGAGATGGAAGTAGGAACAGAGCAATAATGTTCCATATTATTACTAAGACTATAGCAAATTCTATAAGAACTTGCTATAGTTTTCATTACCAAAGAAAAGATGGTATCCTAAAATAGGACACCATCTTTTTCCAGATTATACTTTACTTCTGACTAACCCAAAGAGAAATAGGAGTACCACTTTCAGTAAAAATATTAAAGGAATTACCATCCTCAATAAAATACAAATTTGTATATCCTAATGGATTAACAAAAGCACGTTTCTTATATATGTTTTCTCCATCAGTTCTAAAAAGAATCTTACCGTTGTCAGAAATTCCCAATATTGATTTATCACAAAAGCGAGAGATATAATTTTTGTTACCAAAGCCTTTAGTGATTAATTCAAGTTTGTAACCACATTCTGGAATTTTTTCGCTATTAGGATTATATTCCATATAGCAAATAGGTTCATTGTTATTGAATGCTACAATGGTGAAAAACATGTTGCTCTTATTCGTGCCAGAAGGATGAATTTTATATGTTCTAGCCTTCATATTTTCTCCTATAGTTAAAGGAAAGAAATCTAACATGTTATTTGAAAACACATAACAAGTAGTATCAGAAATGAAAAAACATACTTCATTATATTGATAGAAGTTAAATCCCTTTTTACATGAAATGCTTTTACATACAGGTGTCTCACCAAACTCTAAGTAAGATACATGGACGCATTTGTCTTTTTTTAATGCATATATAAAACAAGAGCATGTAGAGATTTTTTTTACCTGTAATTTGTCGCAAACGACTGGCCCGAATAGGTATTCAACTCTATCAGTGTATAAGTACACACCTTTACGGTTATTTACTTTTATAAACGTAAAGGAATCTCCGTCGGTAATGACTTCTACAGATGAAATTCCATTAGGAATCTCAATTTCATCAGAGTTGATGAAAATCTTATTTTCATCATAGAACAGAAGATAATCACCACACTTTTTGCATTTTGAAGGAAATGTTCCCAACAGTTTGCCAGATTCACCTATGACGTGAAATTTGTTTTTGCCGTCTTTAGCATCCGCATAAAACACATCATTTTCAAAACAAATTTCTATATACCCATTTT
Source organism: uncultured Clostridium sp. (assembly GCA_930982035.1). Taxonomy (GTDB): domain Bacteria; phylum Bacillota; class Clostridia; order TANB77; family CAG-508; genus CAG-269. The sequence goes on along the minus strand of CAKNJL010000010.1, from coordinate 20,606 downwards.
CATAGGATATAACATTACTAACTTCAGTTTCACTGACATAGATAACTCCACAACTGCCCGAAGATTTATATTTAACATAATGACCTTCAGGATAGTTGTTTGAAGAGTAGCAATCTACGAAAGTAGTATCTTTTGGAAGAGTAATGCCTTCGGCATTTGACGCTAATGCATAAATTTTATCATTTATTTTCCAGAAGTTTACTTTCTCGGAAGAGTCTGTATCAATTGTTATTAATTTAACAGTATCTTCTATTTTTGTGTCAATAACTACTTTCTCTATCTTTTCTACAGCAATATTTCCGTTATCTAACCGGAAATAGACAATGCCATTTATTGATATAAAACAACTTGGTAAAATTTCTTTGGTTTTCATAGAAAAATCCTCCTTTATTTTTTTACATTGTGGAATTGGATATAACCCAATTTTCTTATTGAACATCCAAGTTCTTGCAGGGCAGTTATTACAAGTATCTAAAAATTCACAGTCATAACAATGTGAATCTTTTGGAATTGACAAATTCGTAAATTCATTAAATGATTCCCAAATATCATGAAAACTGTATTCTTTTAGACTTTTTGCAGAAAAACCGCAGAAAGAACACAATGTCACATTTCCCTCATAAGTAATACTGAAAAAAGAGGTTCCAGCATGACAATTAAAGGATTGATGATTAGTTGTATTTTTTGAAATTGAACCACCTTTGAAATGAGAGTGATTATTTAGCACATCTAAAGAGTGATCATAAGATGGCATTAAATCATAAGAAATTCTTATAGGATTACTTGTATATTTGCAAGCTAATCTTTTCATTTCTGTTAACTCATGTTCATTTTGTTTAAGGACTATTATTTTTATTTCAAGATTAATTCCACTGCTTTGCAATAATTCTAATCCATGTATTACATTTTTATACCCGACTGATGATTTTGTTACTTCACTATATGTCGATTTTGAAGCACCATAAATACTAATTGAAACACAGTTGGGTTGGTACCGTTTAAATAAAGAAATAATGGGCTGTGTTATTAAAGATGCATTGGTAAAGATGTTCACTTTTATTCCTTTTTTCCAGATATAAGTATATATTTTTTCAAAATCAGGATGTAGTGTACATTCTCCCCCAGTAATTGAAATCATTTCACAACCCATTTCACATACTTCGTCAATTACATTTTTAATGACATCATATGATAAAAAAGTTTCCTCTTGTTTTTTGCAATTTATAACATAGCAATGGATACATTTAAAATTGCAAGCATTGGTAATTTCTATTAGTCCTTGTAAAGGGATTCTGTTAGTGCTCATTTAGTCAGCAACTCCCTTCTCCCCAATGAAATGGATGATTTTCATCATCTTCTTTTGTAGTTATATATCTTAACCTTTCCATTTCATCAGCCCTTATTTTTGCTTCAAATGTGTGCATTTCACTTAACTTTTTTTTAAGTTCCTCTTGTTGTTTTAAGTGAATAGATTCATCGGAAATATAATTTCCACCTCTCTTAGGAAGAGAAGCTTTATCTTCTCTAAGTAAAGTTAATTTCTCTTCATTCTTCATAAAAATTTCTCCTTGTAATAAGCATGATGTTTTTAGGTTACAAAAATATTTCTGTCTTTAAGTTCATCTGTTCATAAAGTATAACCTCCTTTTAAAAATTATTTAATTTTCAAAGTGCCATTGCTTGAAATTATTTCCAAACAACTAGAAACTAATTAATATTTTTCATAGAGATTATACTACGAATTTATGTTAATTGCAAGGGATTGCGAATATGAATTAAAATAATAATAACATTATCCCAAAAAGGAGAAAAATATATTCAGAAAGAAAGTGATGAATTTGAAGAAAAAATGAAAATTTTTGTAGAAAAATTAGGAGAATATTTATTAAAAATGATTAACAAATAAGAGATATTAGTAATAAAGAAAACAACAGATAAATTACTTATATGCTCCTAATTTATTATTTACAAACTAGATTTAAGGAAGAAAGAGCATAGACCAATGATAATATGTATAAAAAATGTAAAGGAATTGCTTTAGTGGAGAAATACTTACCACAATTAAGCCCATTAAATAAGATGTATGTAATAAATTCTTTAGAAGATTGGGAAAAAGTTGAGCATGAATTTCCTGTTCAGATGATGACAGCCAGATGTGATTGCCTAAAAGGGGTAAATGGTAAACTTCCTGATGGACAAACATTTAATAGAGATAGAGTGCGAGGATATATTGAAGAAGTTAAATCTGCCGTTCCAGATGCAGTAATTATTGAAAAGAGGTTCTAATGAAAGAATACATACTCAAGGTGGTATAAATTTAGATATACAAATTGGTGATCATGTGTATATTGATTATGTAGGACCTAGTTTTGATTGTAGAGAATTGTGCGCTGGTAAAGCAGTACACGAAACTTGGAACATTCCTTGGGAGGAAGTACCTTTTTTGAAAGATTCTGCAATAACAAAATACAAAACATCTGAAATATCACAGGAAGAATATATAGAAACTGCAAAAGAAAGAATTTTATTTTTAATCAAAGCTTTTCCTGATAGGAAAGAAGAAATTCTTCAAACGATGCCTAAAAGATATAATGGAATTAGTAGACAAATATTTAGAGATGTGAAAGAACAAGTTATATTTCCACTTTGGATACAACACGAACAATCACGTAGAGATGGATTAGGTAATATTTGCGTTGAAGTTAATGCGGTAGAAGATGGTACTTTAGTCCCTTATGAAATAGCTGTTCCAGAGAGATTTAAAAATAAAAATGATAAAGGAGAGAGATGATATGGAAGAATATTTTGATGTTTTAAATGAGAAAGGTGAATACACAGGAAAAATAGAAACTAGAGAAAAATGCCATAGAGAAGGATTATGGCACAAAGCAGTTGTTGTATTTATAATAAACTCAAAAGGTCAAGTATTGTTACAAAAGAGAAGTGCGAATAAAAAAATGTGGCCTAATACATGGGATGTAACAGCAGGAGGGCATGTATTAGCTGGAGAATTTGGCTTTCAATCTATACTTAGAGAATGTGAAGAAGAATTAGGAATTAAACTGAATAAAAATGATATAACTTTCATAGGTGCAGGGATATCAACTAACATAAAAGGTAATATTGTAAATAATCATTTTAATGAATATTGTGTATCAAATAAAGAGATAGATGAAACTAAATTAAAATTACAAGAAGAAGAAGTTTCAGAAGAAAGATGGATAGATAAAAATGAGATCATAGAAAAAATTAAAGACAATTATAACGGAATAACTGATAAAGAAGGCTGTTGGGAATATTTAATAAAATATTATGAATGGCTAGAAAAGCAGTAAAAACTTAAAGTTTAAAAAAAATACTATACATTTTTCAAAATTTAGAGTCTAATTTTAATAGATAAATGATTTTATACATAGTAACAACTTATGTTGATTTTATCTTTACCCCAATTAAATACAGTAAATCCATAGCCTGTAATTGGTCTATAATTGCACCTTTTATATCATCTATTGTAACAGCAATGCCTTCTATTTTACTACTTGATAAATCAATTCCTTTTAAACTTGTTTTAAAAAATTGTACTTGAGTTAAATCGGCATTCTCAAAATAAATATTTTTAATTTTAGTTTCTTGAAAATAACTATTTCTTAAATTTGTATCTTTAAACAATACATTTTCAACACTAGCTATTGATAAATTAACATAGCTAGCATTAGTTTCTAAAAAAGAAACATTATATAATCTATTTTCAGATAAATTACATCCAGAAAGTTTACAATTATTAAATTCACACCTGATAAAAGCACATTCTGTAAACTCTGTATTTGAAAAATTACAATTATCAAATATAACATCTATAAAAGTAATTTTTTCTAACTTTCCTTGTTGCATGCCAATATAATTAAATTTACAATATTCAAATTTAAAATCCCATAACTCTATGTTGTTACAATCTTCATTTTCAAAATGACAATATTCTATATCTTCATTATGAGAAATATCACATAAATTTTTATTTTGTAATTTCTCAAAATATTTTTTGTGTGGTTTTAATATTTCCATTTAAATCTCCTTGTATTTTATCATCAATATGGATTTTATCATATTCAAATTTATTGTACAATCTTGAACAAAAATTTTCTTCGATTCGTAATAAAATGGAAAAGGGACTATTATAATATAAAATCATTTTTATTACGAATTGAAGAAAATATTATTAAAAAATCAATATTTTTCAATGTAAATTGCTTTTGCAAGATAGGGAGTAATTTCATTAATATCATACCAACCTGAACTTTTACTATCTTTTTCTAAACCATTAGGATTAGATACATAAACCATTCCATTACCATCACTAGCAAGAAGAGCCATATAATGAGAAGCGGTTGTCCAACGATTATCATGAGGCTGATTCCAAACACAAACAATAATAGGTCTATTAGTAAGTAAATGTTCTTCAATAGAGGTATTTGATAAATGCTCAGAATCATAATAAAAACCAGAATTTTTAATCCCAAAAGTAGAAGACAGTTCACTTGGCATTTGTTCATAATCCATAACAGGATAATATTTTTGCCTCAAATCTTCAGGAGTATAATCCGTATTATAACCACTTAAAATAATAGACATAACAGTTATACCACAACCATTTTCAGCCATAGTATCTCCCCAATAAGTATTATTACTCCAAGAAGAATCACCATTTTGTTTATATTCAATATAAGTTTTTTGATTATCTCCACATGTCGTAAAAGTAGTAAAATATCCATCTTTATGTTTTACTTTTTCTTGACCAGTTCCAGCATAATTTGGATTATTATCTTTTTTTATAACATCATACCCAGAGCTATTTCCAAAATCTAAACTTGAATTTTCTAGAGTAGAATTATTATAATTCACGTATAAATAAATAATAAAAAACAAAATTAGTAAACTTAGAATTAATCTTTTTTTATTTAATTTCTTTTTTTTCATATAATATTATCCTTTCAAGGCTAAGACATACAAAAGAGTTGACTTGGTATATGAACAATGGTTGATGGTTTTTAAAATGTCATGAATAGATAAAATATTAAAAAAACCTACTATTGTTCTTGTATGATAGTAATAAAAATACAGTAGTATATTTAGTATCATTCTGTATGTTTCTAATAGTTTACAATATAAATAAAAAAATAACTTTAAAAAGGAATTAACAAATTCTTAACATTTTCTTACGTTTCGGAAAAAATGCCACAAATAGGTAGTTTTATGTTATAATTTTAGATGAACTTAAAAAAATTTATTGTATATAAACAATATAAGGTAAAAAAATTAAATATTTTATTTTCAAAAAGAACATAAAGAGAAACAGATTAAGTATATAAGGTTTATAGGTAAAACCTTTATAAAAACCTAAATATGTTATACAAGGAATTTTAACAATGAATATTTTAGTATTAGATGATGAAAAAGAAATTGCAGATTTAGTAGAACTATATTTACAGAGTGAGAATTATCATATCTACAAATTTTATAAATCAGAAGAAGCAATAAAATGTATAGATACGACAGATTTAGACATTGCAATATTAGATGTTATGATAGAAGGAAAAGATGGTTTTGAAATTTGTAGATATATTAGAGAGAAAGGTCTAAAATTTCCAGTAATTATGCTAACTGCTAAAATAGAAGATAATGATAAAATAAAAGGATTAACCATTCGGAGCAGATGATTATATAACAAAACCATTTAATCCATTGGAATTAGTTGCAAGAGTAAAATCAGCATTAAGAAGATATACTAAATATAACGCAGAAAATAGACCAAGAAACATTATAGAAATAAATGGATTAGTAATAGACAAAGATAAACATAAATGTATATTGTATGAAAGAGAAGTAGATTTAACACCTATAGAATTTGATATATTGCTATATTTAGCAGAAAATAGAGGAAAAGTTATCTCTTCAGAAGAACTATTTGAAAAAGTATGGAAAGAAAAATACCTAGATAGTAATAATACAGTTATGGTACATATTAGAAGAATAAGAGAAAAATTAAATGAAGACACAAAACATCCCAAATTTATAAAAACAGTATGGGGAGTAGGGTATAAAATAGAATAGGAGAAATAATATTAAAAATAAAAAATTTGGAGGATTTTAAGTGGAAATTAATAGATTAACAAAAAGAAAAATAAAATTATTTATGACTCTGATGGGAAATTTAGCAATAGCAGTAGTAATTTCTATTGTAGTATATTTTATATTAGCTTTATTTTTTGAAAATACCTTATCAGAATTAGTAGCTAGATTAAATTATGATTTATATAGTTGGATAGTTTATAACAGAGACATAGTTGTTTATGTTTATATTTTTATTGTTTTAGCTGTTATAATATATAGATTTATTTCAAAAAATGTTGATAGTATTAACGAAGTATATAAATCTTTGGATTTAATACTAAAGGAAGATAATGAAACAATTAAATTACCAAGTGAAGTTAATGAATTTTCTGATAAGTTAAATGATATAAAATATGATTATATACTAAACAAAAAAAATGCAAAAGAAGCAGAAAATAAGAAAAATGATTTAATAATGTATATGGCTCACGATTTAAAAACACCACTTACTTCAATTATTGGCTATCTAACCTTACTTTCAGATGAAAAAGACATATCAAAAGAATCACAGCAAAAATATATAAAAATAGCATTAGATAAATCACTAAGAGTAGAGGATTTGACTAATCAATTTTTTGATATAACAAGATATAATTTGCAAAATATGCCAATCAATAAACAAGAAATAAACTTAGTATATTTGTTAAGACAAGTTATTGATGAATGCTATCCAATGCTAGAAAAAAGAAATTTAAAATGTGAATTTAAATCTATTGACAAAGTTATGTACTATGGAGATGGAGATAAATTGGCAAGAGCCTTTGATAATTTATTAAAAAATGCAATTAATTATAGTTATGAAAATACAACTATAGAGATTGAATTAGAACAAAAAGAAGAAAAAATATCTATTGTATTTAAAAACAAAGGAGATAAAATACCGGAATATAAATTAGACAAAATATTTGAAAAATTTTATAGAGGAGATGATTCAAGAGCTAGTAGTACAGGAGGAGCAGGATTAGGGCTTGCAATAACCAAACAGATAATAGAACTGCATCAAGGAAAAATTTATGTAAAAAATGATAGTGAATATATAGAATTTTTTATAGAATTATAAAAATTGTTAATTGTATTCCCTATTTGTGGCATAGCTAAAAAAATATTTGTAAAAAGTATTGACAAATGGGATTGAATCCAGTATAATTTATAACTGTAAGGAATAATGCAGGTGTAGTTCAATGGTAGAACCTCAGCCTTCCAAGCTGATGACGTGGGTTCGATTCCCACTACCTGCTCCAAATTGTGTCAATGGGGACGGAGATTTTGACAATCTTCATAATTAAAAAAGTTTAAATAATTACAAATTTCGACAAAAAATAAAAAAATAGTATGATATAATAGAAAATATTATATCATACTATTTTTTTAAGGAGGAATTTAATGTCAAGAATTTCACGAAAATGCATGAAGACTTCTTTCTTTCACGTGATTACCCAAGGAATTGATAAAAAGTTTATATTCGAAAAATCAGAAGATATAAAATATTATATAAAAATAATGTATAAAATAAAAGAAGAACATAATATCAATATAATAGCGTATTGCATAATGAATAATCATACACATATGCTATTAGAAACTCAATTAATAGAGCAATTAAGTAAATATATGCAAAGAATTAATACGAGGTATGGAAAATATTATAATAAGAAATATAGCAGAGTTGGCTATGTTTTTAGAGATAGATATAAAGCAGAAGGAATATATAGTGAAGAACATTTATATAACTGCATAAAATATATTTATAATAATCCAGTAAAAGCCGGAATTTGTAACAAAGCAGAAGAGTATCTATATTCAAATTATAAAATGATGAGTATAAAATTTAAAGAGCAATATAATTTGATGGATAAAAGTGATAAGAATAATGAAAAATATGTATTTATTGATGTAGATGAAAAGAATGAGATGATATGTGATAAAATCATCGAAACATATCTAAAAGAAAATGAAATAGACATAAAATCTATAAAGAATAATAAAGAAAGATTAAAGGAATTAATCGTATTTTTAAAAGATGAAAATAAAATTTCATTAAGAAAAATAGCAGAAGGAATAGAAATAAGTAGAGAGACAGTCAGAAAAATTTATAATCAATAACTAAAAATGAAATAACAAGCAAAAGTTGTCAAAATCTCCGTCCCCATTGACAAAAAAAGAACTAGATTACTGTTATAGGAGAAATCTAGTTCATAAACAAAAAATAATTATAAATCAATATATAAATATATGATTTATTACTGGTATTGTAGCAAATAAAAGAAAACAAGTCAATAAAAAACAGTAAAATAATTTAAATTTCAAACCAAAGGTGGGGAGCAGAAGTCTTAATTTATTGATAAATTTCCAAATTTTTAAATGCTGGGCCATATAAATTTTTGCCAAAAGCATCATAGCGAGAGCCATGACAAGGGCAATCCCAAGTCTTATCTATATCATTCCAAGTAAGCAAACAACCTAAATGTGTACAAATTGGATTTATAGCATAAATCTGATTTTCTATATCTTTATAAACCCCAACTTTTTTTCCATCTATTTCAACAATAGCACCAGAATTTGGTTGGATATTTTCAATAGAGCTATTAGAGGACTTTAGCTTGTTTAATAACAGAGAATTAGTAGAATCAACTACCATATTTTTCACTTCATCAAAATTTTTAAACAAACCAAATCTCTTAGAATCAAATAAATAAGCATATTTATTATCTCTTTCACAAATCTCGTCAACTATCAAATTTGCAGAAACATTAGAAAGAGTCATACCCCATTTTTTAAAGCCTGTACCAACATAGACATTTGGTAATAAATTAGAAAATTTACCGACATAGGGAAGTTTATCTAAAGAAATACAATCTTCACTACTCCACTTATACAAAATATCAGCATCTGGGTAAAACTGTTTAGCAAAATTTATTAATACATCATAAGGATTTTCAGCAAAAGAATTATGACCAGTTTTACAATCTCCTCCAGCTACAAGTAAAATATCTTTTCCATCAAATTTTGCAGACCTAAGAGAATAGATAGGGGAAGAAACATTAATATACATATCTTTTAAAGGATTATTCTTAGTATCTATTGCGACTATATAAGATGTTGCCTGATATAATTTAGAAAAATAAAAACCAGGAACATTCATAAATGGATAACGAGTAGCCATAATTACATGTTTTGCTTTAATTTTTTTATCATTATCAGTATAGACCACATAGTTTTTTGTATTTTTTTCGACATCAACAGCAATTGTATTAGTATAAATCTGCCCCTTTTTATTAATAATAGATTTAGATAAGCCTAAAATATATTTTAAAGGATTAAATTTAGCTTGATTTTTAAAACATAAAGTACCTTCAACATCAAAAGGCAAAGAAAGATTTTTAGATAAGTCAGCATGATAACCAAAACTTTCTAAAACTTTTTGCTCTTTTTCTAACAAATTAACTTCTTCTTTTTTTGTAGTATATACATAATTATCTTGAATTTCAAAATCACAGTCAATATTTTCTTTATTTATAATATCTTGAATATTTTTAATTGCCTTTTCATTTATATCTAAATAATCTTTTGCAAAATCAATACCAAATGAGTCATTAAGATAAGTATAAAAAAGACCATGTTGACTAGTAATTTTTCCTGTAGTAAAACATGTGGTACCAGCCAAATTATTTTTATCAATCAAAATAACCTTAAATCCTAAATGACTAAGATAATATCCACAAGTCATTCCAAAAATACCAGCACCAATAATACAGATATCTGTTTCTAAATTATTATTTAAACTTTCAAAATTTGATAAACCTTGAACAGAATCAATCCATAAAGAATCCATAGAAATCCACCTTTCTAAAACATTTACTAACAGTATAACCAGATTTTGAAATTTAATTCGAAGACAATTGGGGCCAGGTATAAAAATGTATTTTTACTTTGACAAAATAAGATATGTTATATATTTATAATTATATTTAAATTAATATTTTTTCTTTAATACATTTGTTAAAATAAAAATACATTTTTATACCTGGCCCCAATTGTCTTCGAATTAAAAATTTTTAAATTAAAACTATGGAAAAAATTAGTATAAAATGATATACTATACAACAGAAAAAACAAAAAGAGGAGGTATAAATATGAGTGAAGATTTAAGAGAAAAGCTTTTTGACAAAAAGGAAAATGGATGGAAAAAAGTTAATGATGAAGAAAAGAAAAAAATATTTGAATATTCAAAAGGTTATATGGATTTTTTAAATAAAGCAAAGACAGAAAGAGAATTTGTAAAAAATGCAAAAGAACTTGCAGATAAAAATGGTTTTAAAGATATCATGGAATTTAATACTTTGAAACCAGGTGATAAAGTATATTTTGTAAATAGAAATAAAAGTATGTATTTAGCAATTATTGGAACAGAAAGTATAGAAAATGGATTACATATCATCGGTTCACATGTAGATTCTCCACGATTGGACTTAAAACCAAATCCTTTATATGAAGATACAGAAATGGCATATTTTAAAACACATTATTATGGCGGAATCAAAAAATATCAATGGACAACGATTCCACTTAGTATTCATGGTACTATAGTTAAAACAAATGGTGAAAAAATTGATATTTGCATTGGTGAAGATGAAAATGACCCAATATTTACAATTACAGATTTATTACCGCACTTGGCTCAAGATCAAATGGAAAAGAAATTGAAAAATGGAATAGATGGTGAAGATTTAAATCTTTTAATTGGAAGTATTCCTTATGATGAAAAAGGAAAAGACCAAGTAAAATTAAATATTTTGAATATTCTAAATCAAAAATATGGAATTACAGAAGCAGATTTAACAAGTACTGAAATAGAATTAGTACCAGCATTTAAAGCAAGAGGTTTAGGCTTTGACGAAAGTATGGTAGCAGGTTATGGCCAAGATGATAAAGTATGTGCATATACATCACTTTCTGCAATGATGGAATTAGAAGATGTAAAAAATACAGCAATATGTATATTATCAGATAAAGAAGAAATTGGAAGTATGGGAAATACAGGTATGGAATCACATATGTTTGATTTCTTTATATCAGAGATTTTAAATAAATTAGGAGTAAATAGACCAAATCTTTTAGATAAAGTATTTTGCTTTTCAAAAATGCTATCATCAGATGTTGATGCAGGATTTGATCCAATATATGCTTCTGTTTCTGACAAAACAAATGCAGGATTTTTAGGAAAAGGTATTAGTTTGAATAAATATACTGGTGCCAGAGGAAAATCAGGTGCATCAGATGCAAATGCAGAATATGTAGCATGGGTAAGAAATGTTTTGGAAAAAAATGATATTAGTTACCAAATAGCTGAATTAGGTAAAGTAGATGTTGGTGGCGGAGGAACAATTGCATATATTATTGCAAATAAAGGTGCAGATGTAATCGATTGTGGTGTTCCTGTGTTATCAATGCATGCTCCTTATGAAGTAACAAGTAAATTTGATGTATATTCAGCATATAAAACATATAAAGCATTTTGGAATGAATAAAATTTATTGCAGTTATAAAATAGAAGAGTCTAACAATTAGTTAAAAATAGTTGTTAGACTTTTTGTGTAGAAAATTGCATTTTCTATAATAAAAATACTTGTACACGAATTTTACTAAAGTAAAATTTAGCACACGAACAATGACGCGCATTAAAAATGTTATAAACATAGAAAATGTTAGAAAAAACCCGCTATTGTTCTCAAAAAAAATAAAAGCTAATTTTTTAGCTTTTATTTAATATTAATTAATAAATCAATCATATCATTTACAAAATTAAGTTTTTCTTCTGACAACTGATTCAATTTTTCAGATATTTTTATTTGTTTAATAATTTCTTCATTAGTCATAAATTCTTTATATATCGTATTAGGAGTAATACCTAAAATATTCATATAATTTATTAAAGTCCTGGTTTTAATTCCGCTATATCCGTTTTCAATTCTAGAAATATATTTTAGAGATATTCCAAGCTTTTCTGCCATAACCTCCTGAGTATAGCCTTTTTTAAGCCTATATGTCTTTAATATCTTTCCAAAGATTTTATCAATATCAGTTTTTGAAATAGAATCCATATTAATCCTCCATAAATCAAAAGTATTATTATAAGTATAACAAGCTGTAAGCTAAACTAAAACACATTAATAATATGAACAAAAAATAGAAAAATATTCCGGAAAATATATTAAAAAGCTTGAAAAATAAAACAATAAATGATAATATGGTGCTAAACGCATTGTATAACTAAAAGTTATACAACAAATAAAAATAGGTGGAGAATTGGTTAGAAATGATAAAAAACGAAGAATATATAGATTTTTTAAAAAAAGTAATAGCATGTGTTAGTAATGGAGATTATTATTCAGTAAAAGAATTATCTGTTTTGAAATTAGATAATTTAAAAAAAGATACAAATATAATGGAAAAAGAATTAGATAAATATGTAAAAACAAGTAAATGTAAAAAAGAATTAAAAAACATAAAAAATAATGATATAATATTTCTTGTAGACAAATATGTAGAATATCTATTCACAAGGATAGAAGAAAATAAAGAATTAGAGAAAATTGTATCAATAGAAGAATTTATGCAAAAAATTATTTAAAAGAAACAGAAAAATGGAACGTCAGGGACAGGCTAAATTGTTTCAAAATGGAACGATTTAGCCTGTTCCTGACGTTTCATCTAAAAAATTGGCAATTTTTTCTTTTTTGTGTTATACTATATATGTGTAAAAAATGCTAAGGAGGCTAAGATGAATAAAGAAGAAAAATTCGAATTTGACATTGCAAATTTAAAACAAGATTTAGCAATAGAAGATATGAAAGTTACAGAAGAAGATGTTGCTTTATTAAGAAGATATTTCGAAAATGAAATCACAATGCCAGAAATGATTGATATAATAAAGAGAACAATAAATTAAAAAACAGGAGGCCTTTATGAGCGATTTATATGAAGCTAGAAATTCAATATATTGCTATAAAGATAGTGATGTATTGATAAACAACCTAGATATTAAAGATAATAAGAAACTAGAAGAACTAGAAAGAAAAATAGTATTAGCCAAATTATATGAATTAAGACAAAATAATCAAATAGGAAATTTTGATATTGAACATTTTGTTGGAATTCACAAATTCCTTTTTGAAGATATATATCCATTTGCAGGATTATTTAGAACTGAAAACATTGCAAAAGGCAACTTTAGTTTTGCAGAATGGGAATATATAGAAGATGAATTGAAAAAACTGTTAGAACAGTTGAAAGAAGAAAAATATCTACAAAATTTAGATAGAAATACATTTATAAAGAGATTATCATATTATATGGCAGAGTTAAATGTATTGCATCCTTTTAGAGAAGGAAATGGTAGAACCATTAGAGAATTTATAAGACAATTAGCATATAAAAATGGATATGTATTAAACTTAAAAAACATTAATCCAAAAGATATGTTACATGCTTGTATTAGGTCAGTAGTAGATACAACACAATTGGAAAATATTATATCAAAATGTTTAGAAAATGAAGAGATATAAAAAAAGAAACGGTTATAATTTTATTTCCGTTTCTTTTTTTGCGATAATAAAATAAGTAAGTCTATTTTATTATATTTGATATGATTAATCTATTCGTAGTTTAAAAAATTTTAAAAAAAATTCGTCTCTATACCTACAACATCAATAGATACAAGGTATAAAAATTTTCATTGCTTGAGCGTTCCCTTATCAGGAAAAATTTTTTATAATTATATAGAAGGAGGAAAAGATTATGCAAAGTTAAAATAAGAAATCAAAGAAAGGAGCGATGTTTTTAGTGTAAAAAATGAGAAAATAGTTTTTTAATGTATATGAACGGAGGTGTAATGACATGAATAAAAAAGAAGCTGTTGCATATGCACAAGTTACATTAGAATATATGCAAAGTTCTAGATATATTGGTGAGATAAATCCTGTAACACTTGGTATTGAAATGAGGCAATGTTTTAATACATATTCTAGAAAAATGATTTTAGATATTGCAGAATCGCAATCTTGGGCTAGAAAAAAATTAGGGGAAGTCAAAGGTAATTATGAATAAAAGGTTATAGCAATAAGTAAAAGAATAATAGTAATGATAGAAGTTTATAATGCAAAAATGATATATAGAAATACTGTATGAGTAATTTTTATACTTTTACAGTATTTTAATTATAAAAAATAAAAAATCTTATACGAAGTGTTTGTATAAGATTTTTTTGGTGAACCGAAACTTGGCAAAAACAAACTACTTTTTCTTTGTAGGTGGATTTGTTATAAAATATAAAATGAAGTAATCTAAAATATAATTTTATATCAATAATAATAATTTAAAGTCGAAAAAAGTAAAAAAAACAAAAGTTTTTCGGTTTTAAGCAGAAAAACTTTACAAAAAATAAAAAGTATGATATCATTATTAAAGAGGTGAAAGCTGTGATAAAAAGAGAATTGTATTTAAAGAAAATAAGAGATTTATATGATAGCGAACTAATAAAAGTAATTATGGGAATAAGAAGATGTGGAAAATCTGTATTATTAGGACAAATAATTGCAGAAATAAAAGAAAGAGGAATAAAAGAGGACCACATTGTATATATAAATTTTGAAGATTATGATTTTATAGAATATACAGATTCTAAAAAATTTAATGAGTATGTAAAAAGTAAAATAAAAGATAAAAATAAATATTATTTATTTTTTGATGAAATTCAAAATGTTCAAGATTTTGAAAGAGTTATAAATTCATTTAGAGCAACTATGAATGTTAGTATTTTTATAACTGGGTCAAATAGTAAACTACTATCAGGAGAACTTGCAACAGTTTTAACAGGAAGATACATTAGTATAAAAATGATGCCATTTACTTATTCTGAATTTTTAGAATTAAAAAAAGAAAAAAATGAAGAAATAACAGACACTGCTCTTGAAGAATTTATTGAATGGGGAGGAATGCCATTAATTTATAATACAGATAATGATATGGAAAGAAAAATGTACTTAAGAGATTTATACAATGCAATTATTCTAAAAGACATTGTAGAAAGAAACAACATAAAAGATATTAGTTTATTAAATAGAATAATACAATTTATGATGGAAAATATAGGAGGAGTATTATCATCAAATTCAATTGCTAGATATTTAAAAAATGAAAAAATAAGTACATCTGTAGATACAGTAATGAATTATATAGACTATATTACAACATCATCCATATTTAATAAGGTAAATAGATATGATATAAGAGGAAAAAATGTAATGGCAACACTTGAAAAATATTATTTAACTGATTTAGGGTTACTTACATTAAAAAGTTCACCAATCGAAAAGAAAATAGGTGGAAGATTAGAAAATATTGTATATAATGAACTAATTGCAAGAGGGTATGAAGTATATATAGGGAAAACAGAAAAAGGAGAAATAGACTTTGTAGTAGATAAATTTGGAGAAAGAGAATATATACAAGTAGCAGATTACTTATCAAGTGAGGAAGTTATTAAAAGAGAGTTTGGAGCATTTAAATATGTAGGTGATAATTTCCCAAAATATGTTATAACAATGGATAAGATTAATTATAGTCAAAATGGAATAATACATTTAAACTTAGAAGATTTTTTGTTAGGAAAAACTAAATAAATAGGAGGATAAAATGGAAAAAAATTGAAACTGATATTCTGAAACATATTTATTGGAAAAAACAAAAGTTACTGAACTAGAATATGATGGAAATTTAGAATGGAACATAGTAAGAGTATATCCATCTATTATAAAACATAGATGGATAGGAATGGGAGGAAGTATTACAGAATTTAGTTGCTATAATTATAATATTCTACCTATATTTAGTTATATATTATAAAGTGAGATAAAAAGTAAAAAAACGTAAGAATTTAAATTCTTACGTTTTTTGGTGAGCCAGGAGGGATTCGAACCCCCGACACCAGGCTTAGAAGGATTTTACCCTGTTTACCTATTAGTCTTTATAAAGATTTAATAAGATATGTATATCACAAGAGACTGTAAGGATTTACAAGGTGAAAATATAAAAATATTGAAAAATAAGGAAACAAAAAAATACAAAACATTTTGCAATTTGTTAGAGTTTTGTTAGAGAAATTTAAAAAAGCAAGTATCTAATCACTATATATAAATTTATAAAATGGAGATGTTAAAATGATATATTTTATTATTGGTTTAATTGTTGGGGCTAATATTAGCCTCTTTTTATATGCTTTGATTTTATCAGGATCAAGAGCAGATAAAATAATAGAAGATAAGGAGGTCAATCGTGAATGAAGAAAAAAGTAATTATTATGCTATCATACCTGCTACTATAAGATATTCAAGAGATTTAAAACCTAATGAAAAACTATTATATGGAGAAATTACAGCACTTGCTAATAGATATGGATATTGTTATGCTCAAAATAGATATTTTGCTGAACTTTATAATGTAAGTATTGAAACAGTAAGTAGATGGCTCTCGCATTTACAAAAACTTGGATTTATAAAGATAGAAATAAGAAGAAATGAAAACAAAGAAATTATTGCAAGATATATTTATATTGTTGACACCCCCTATTGTCAAAAAAATCAATACCCCTATTGTCAAAATAGTCAATACCCTATTGACGAAAAAGTCAAAGAGAATATTATAAATATAAATATAGATGATTTATTTTTATTTATTATAAATAATAGTGATGAAATTTCAAATGAATTTTACTTGATTATAAATAAATTAGAATTTAATTATACAACAGATATATTATCAATTATGCAAGAAAATAAAATACAAATGATAAAAGAAATTATCTATACATTATATTCTTTATATAATAGTGAGTTTAAATATATACTGCAAAAAGTAGAAAGAAATGACTTGATAAACATCTATATCATTTCAAAAGAACATATGCCTAATGAGTTCTTAAATTATTATAAAATGGCAATAATCAATAAATATGCAAAAAATACAACATAAGAGGTGATTTTTAATGTTTGAAGATTATATGAATAATTTTAACAATATTATAACTTCATTTTTCTATATTACATTTATATCAATACTTGTATTATTAGTAGTGTTATTAGTAATTTCACTATTATTACTTATACTAGGATGTTTTATAAAATCACAAACATTAAAATCAAAATTTCTAAAAACAGTACCTTTTTTAATGATTGGTATTTTTTTTATACTTTTAATTCCTATTTTGTATATAAGATTTAAAGGTATGATATAAGGTGTGTTCTATACAAACAAGCCCTATTATTTGTATAGGAGATGATGAAAATATGAATTTAAGTAAAAAGAAATTTTTAAGTAAATTATCTGCAATAGGAACAACAATTACTTTAATTGCAATTAAGGGCAATATGGTCTTTGCTGCTGAAACAGGTAATAGTGGAATTGGAACTGCTGAGGTACAAACTGCAACAGAAAATATAAAAAGAGTTATTACTTCAATCGCTATGCCATTACGGTGGTGTTCTAATTTTTGCAAGTGTAGTAGTTGCTGCAATTAAAATGATAGCAAATTCAAATAATCCACAAAAAAGGTCAGAATCAATAGGAAGTTTAGCATGGATTTGTGGAGGTGGTGTCATTTTAGGTGCATCACTTATTATAGCAGGAATTATTATAAATATTGCTACAAATAACAGTGGAAACTTGCTTGGTAGTTAGGCGGTGGATTAGATATGAGAATATTTAAAGTACCATTTGATATTAAAAGAGAAGAAAAAATATTTGGAGGATATCTTAGTTTAAGACAAGTAATATATTTAATGCTATCTGCATCAAGTTTATCAATTTTAGCAACACAAATTCCTATGGTATTTAAAATATTATTTATAAGTATAATAGGATTATTTTTTATACTATGTGCTTTCTTAAAAATAAATGAACAATATTTTGATAAGTTATTCTTCTATGCTTTTAAATATGCCTTTCGTAAAAAAATCTACTTATATGAGAGGTGTGGCAAATGATAATAATGATTATATTTTTAGTTTTAAGTGTATTATTCGTAATTGGAACTGTCATATATGTTAAAAACAAGGATAAAAGGATTACTACTGTTCAATTTAATAATGATAAAACAAAGGATAAAAAGAAAAAAAGAAAAAAAGATAAGAAAAAATTATCGAATATATTACAGATAAAGATAAAAGATAACATTATTTGTTTAGGTAATAGATATTCTATTGTTGCAAGTTTAGGTAGTATTGACTATAATATGCTTTCTTTTAATGAGCAAGAGAGTGTTGAAGATGTATTAATTCAAACTGCACTTTCAATAGATTCTGCAATTCAATTCTTTTCTACTACTGAATATATAGATACTTCAAATGTTATTAAAAAAATTAAAAGTAATAGATTTAACAACTTCTTAATTAAAGAATATCAGAAGAATTTAATTATATATCTTAATACTCTAATGGAAAGTAATAAAGTATCTATCATAAAAAATTATGTAGTTATTTCTTATGATGGTCTTTATAAAAATGCTATAAATGAATTAGATAGAAAATACCTTTTACTAAAAAATAACTTGTTAAGGGCTAAAATTACTTGTAATCTACTATCACAAAGTGAATTATATAATTTAATTTATCGTGAATTAAATAAAAATTCTACTTTGAAAATAGATAATTTTTTGCAAGGAGGTGAGAATTTATATGTTGGAAAGAAAGAGAAAAAGACAAGAAAAGAAAGAAGAAAAAAACATATTCAAAAACATTCCTAATCTAACAGATGTACTACTTCCAGAGGTATTGGAAGAAAAGAAAGATTATCTATATCTTGGTTATGATAAATATTCAAGAATATTTGTAATGACAATATTTCCAACAGATACATGGATCGGTTGGCTTGATGAATTATTTGGAATCGGCAATATAACTATTTCTATAAAAGTTGAACCTGTACCTAGTGGAAGTGTTATCACGCAATTAACAAAAAAATTAGTACAAGCACAAAGTGAATATACTACATATTCAAAACAGGGCAATATCTTACATTTACCAGCATTGGAAAAAGAGATAATGGATTTGGAAGATTTGAGGATGCTAATACAAACCAATCAAGATAAATTATTTTTTGCAACTATATTTATTACACTAAATTCTGAAACTCTATTAGAATTAAATGAAAAAACAAAAATTTTAGAGGCTGAACTAAGTAAGAAAAATGCAATGATAAGAACATTGAATTTTAGACAATTAGAAGGTTTTAAGACTGTTTTACCATTAGGAGAAGTTCCTTTGAATAATTATGAAAGAAATATGGTTGCTGGTGGTATATCAACATTGTTTCCAATATCGAATCCTAATATTTCACATAGTCAAGGTGCATTTTTAGGAAGAAATTTATCAACAAATGCTCCCGTATATTTCAATGGATTTATTGGACCTCCAGAATTACCTAATCCTTCTGTTTTTATTTGTGGTATTCCAGGAAGTCGGTAAAAGTGTTGCTTTAAAAACTCTTACTGCTCGAACAATTTTGACATATAATTGTAATTCATTTTATATAGATGTTGAAGGTGAATACTCTAAATTATGCCAAATGTTAGGTGGAAAAGTTATAAAAATATCACAAGGTAAACCAAGTGGAATAAATCCATTCGAATTGGAACCTGATTTTAATGGTAAATACGAATTTCTAAATATAAATGAAAAAGTATCTGATATAAGAGCATTACTTTCAACAATTACTAGAAATTATATGTTTAGAACATTAAATTCAAATGAAATGACTGAAATAGAAATTGTGGTAAATGAAATATATAAAGATAAAGGAATTTCTGATGATGTTAATTCATTATATCAAGAAAATAATGGAAAAATTGCAAACAATAAATATGTTGTAGGTAAAGTCAAAAAGAAAATGCCTACACTAACCGATTTTCAAAAGAAATTAGATAAAAGAGACAAATGTCCTGAACTTGCAGAATTATTAATTTTATTTTTAAGAGGTAATTCTATGGGCTTTTTTGATTGTGAAAGCACTATTACAGCATCAACTGATGTTATTTGTTTTGATTTAAGTGAAATAAAAGATGAATTTACTAAACTTTATTCTTCTGTGGTAGTTCTAAATTGAGCTTGGCAGAAATTTGTTTTAAAAAATAAAGAAAAAAATAAAATTATAAATTGTGATGAAGGTTGGTATTTTTTAAAATATAAAGAGGCTGCAAATTTTTTAGCAGATGTTGGCCGTAGAGGCAGAAAATACCATACAGCACTATATATAGGAAGCCAATTTATTGATGAGTTCATTCGGAAATGAACAAGGAAAAGCAATTATAAATATATGTCCTACTAAATTTATCTTTAAACAAAATAGTGGTAATGTAGATGAAATAGTTGACTTTTTCCATTTAGCAG
>CAKNJL010000009.1 GCA_930982035.1 uncultured Clostridium sp. | reverse complement strand
ATAATTCTGTGGATAACATTCCGCAAATTTTCAAAAAATACCGAAACTTAAATCTTGATTTCATTGACGTATGTCTTTTTTCTATAGTATAATTATTACATACGGCAGACTATGTCAACAATCTATAAATCTTGTTTTATATTACAGTTTTTTTACTGTAATAGCATAAGTTGTATAAAAAAAATTAAGATAGGAGAAAAATATGAATGTAGATTTAGAATTATATAGAATATTTTGTGAAGTAGTTAAATATAAGAATATTTCAAAAACAGCAGAAAGTATGTATGTATCACAATCAGCAATAACTCAATCAATACAAAAACTTGAAAATATATTAGGGAGCAAAGTTTTTTATAGAAACAAAAAAGGTGTTGAATTAACAGAAGAAGGAAAGAATCTTTATGAATATATTAAAGATAGTATAGAGACCATGAATAATGCAGAAAATATATTTTCAAAATATATCAATTTAGATAAAGGAAAGATAAGAATAGGTGGATCAAATTTCTTAATTAGATCTCTAATATTTGAACCATTTTTAAAATTTATCAAAAAATATCCTAATATTAATATTTCTATTATCAATGGAAAAACAGATTTTTTAATGCAAAAATTGATAAATGGAGAACTAGATATGATTGCATTAAACTTAACAAATACTGATAAAAAACATCTAAACATAGAGATGGTACCATTACGAAATTCCAGTTTTTGTTTTTTTGCCAGTAAAAAATATCTAGAAAAAAAACCTGTAAAGAATTTAAAAGAACTAGAAGGACATGTAATGATATTGCCAAAAGAGTCATCTAACAGAAATAAGATATTAAACAATTATTGTATTGAAAAAGGAATTGTATTAAATGCCAATTATGAAGTTTCCAATTCTTCAATAATGAAAAAGATAGTATTAAACCATGTAGGAATAGGATTTACTAATACAGAAAATTTAAAAGATGTCAGCAAAGACATAGAAATCATAGAAAAAATCGACACAGAAGATACAAAAGAAGGAATTGCTACTCTAAAGAGAAATATGTGTAATAAGGCGACACTTGAATTAATTAAAGAGATAAAGCAGTATTATAATATAAATTAATGGTTTGGCCAAAAGTATATGTCCAAAATTAAATATTTAATATAATCAAAAGAGAAAACTACTATAATAAAGTAATAAAACAAAACTCTTTAAAATAAACTAAAATAAAGTATATTTTAAGGAGTTTTTAGTTTGAAAGAAATTAACTTTCATGGCTAATGTGTGCCTTTAAGTAAATGAGAAGGGAATGGAATTTTTTATGCAAGAAATTATAAAAACAACTTTAATAGGGTTATTTTTTGGAACATTTGGAACTACAATAGGAGGAATTATTGGCGTAACTACTAAAAAACATTCAAAAAAATTTTTAAGTTTTGTATTAGCATTTGCCTCAGGTTTAATGATGGCAATTATATGTTTTGATTTAATTCCAGAAGCTTTAGAAATAAGTAATATTATAAATGCAATAATAGGGGTAGTATTAGGAATAGTAATGATGATTTTTTGTGATAAAATAGTAGAAAAAAAATTCAGTAGCATAAATGTTATAGAAAATAATAATTCAATAAAAAACAAAGCACATAATCAATCATTATTAAAAACAGGCATTATAGTATCAATAGGTTTAGCAATTCACAATTTTCCAGAAGGATTAGCGATAGGCTCAGGTTTTGGAGCATCTATAAAGTTGGGGTTGAGTTTAGCAATTGCAATATGCTTACATGATATACCAGAAGGTATATTCCAAAGTAGACAGTGGTTAAAATATTTATTAAAAGAAGAAGATGTTTGAGTAATGGTTTGAATTGAAAAGATATATAAGAAAGAATTGTAAATAATGTAATTATTTTGTGATAAAATAAAAGAATGAGCGTATTGATAATTATTATTGTTTGTGATAATATGAAACAAATGATGTGTTATACGAGGAGATAAAAAATGAAGAGAGTTCTTAAAGGGCTAAGTGGTGTTATATTAGTAATATCTATCTTATTAATTTTGACAATAGTACTATATAATTTAACAATAATAGTTAAAATACTGTTTTTTGGATTAACAGTAGGAAGTAATGAGTATCCAGATTCAATATGGTGGGGAGAAAGAGTATTATATGGAATTAGTGGAATAAAAACCTATTTTTCAGTGTGGGGAGAAGTAGTAATAATGATAGAGATTCCGATAATTGCATTTTGTATAATATATCAATTAATATATTTTAAAATAATTAGAAAAAAGTTAAAGTAGTAACTATACAAACTACTCTCAAAAGTAAATTGCTTAAAAATATATGGCTTTTTTTATAAAAATATATTATAATATTATAAACAAATAAAAAATGCTAAAATTACATAAATTAGAATTATAAAATTGGAGAGTGATGATTAGATGACTTATGAATTTGCTAAATATCCTGATGGTACAATTGGAGTATTTTCAAATATTGGAAAAAAAGAAAATGGAGAAGAATATATTCGCATTACTTTTGAAAGACCAAAGGAATATGGATTTGATACTTATGTAATCGAACTTCCAAGCTACAATGTTGTTTTGGAGGATGGAAATTATTCAGATGAAGAAAAGAAAACATTTTTAGAAATTGTTAAAAATGGGGCATCATTTTTCTTTAAATATGCACGTTTAGGAGGGTTGAAAATTGCCTAGTATTTTTGAAATAAAACGGATAGAAGATATTTCTTTGCATTATTTTCAAATTGTAGAAAAATGGAAATTAATTCACTCAGGTAATATAAAATTCTATTGTTAAAATGTTTGAAGTATGTTAAAGCTATAATAAAAATAATAATAAATTAAAAGATATAATAATTAAATTATATTTTATAATATTAAAAAAATATATTTTGAAAGGATATGTAAAAAAATACATATCTTTTTTGCTTTTATAGAAATTTAGAATAATCAAATTTTTTAAACATATAAATTAAATAAAGATTAGTTATATAGGGAGAAAGCATGAACGAATCATTTAAAATAAATATATATTTTGATGAAAAAGGTGAGGATTTAGAAAATTTAATAGAACATTTGATAATTAATATATTGGAGAAAAAACAATGTATAAGGTAGCAATTTATATAAGGTTATCAAAAGAAGATGTAGATAGAGGCTATGATGAAAGCGAAAGTATCAAAAACCAAAGAACATTATTAACAAAATATGTAGAAAATTTAGGATGGAATTATAAACTTATAGACATATATATTGACCAAGGTTTTACGGGAACAAACTTTAACAGACCAGGTTTCAAACGAATGATAAAAGATATAGAACTTGAAAAAATAAACATGGTAATAACAAAGGATTTATCTCGTTTAGGTCGTGATTACATAGAAACAGGAGAGTACATAGAAAAATGGTTTCCAGAAAAAAATGTTAGATATGTTTCTATAACTGATGGTATAGATACTTTTTCAAACAACAATGGTAATAATGATATAGCACCTTTTAAATCCATATTAAATGATATGTATTCAAAAGATTTATCAAAAAAAATTAGGACAGCCTTACATACAATGCAAAAAGAAGGAAAATGGGTAGGTGGTAAAATAGCATTAGGATATATGAAAGATCCAAATGACAAAAATAAATTAATCATTTGTGAACCAGAAGCAGAAATTGTAAAAACAATTTTCAATATGGCAATTTCACGGAAATCAAATAAGTTCAATAAGAGATTACCTAAATAAGAATCAAATCCCTACGGCAAGTCAAATTAGATATCATAAAGCAACATTTTGGGAAAATAAAACGATAAAAAATATTTTAAAAAATGAAATATATTGCCGGCACTACAGTACAAAATAAAAGAAGTAGGATAAATTATAAAAATAGAAAATTAAGACCAAACCCAAAAGAACAATGGAATATTGTAGAAAATACCCATGAACCAATTATAGATAAAAAAACTTTTGATGCAGTACAAAAGATGATAATTACTCAAAATTATAATCGAAATGAAAAGATACATCATTTTTTGCTAGATGGTTTGCTAGTGTGTTATGAATGTAAACACAAAATAGGTGTCAGAACAAGGAAAAATGGCAGATTAGATATGATATGTAACAATTATCGTAGAAGCTCAAAATTAGGACTTTGTACATCACATGGATTTAACTATGAAACATTAGAAAAGTTAGTATTAGAGTACATAAAAAAATTATTGCTACAAATTGATAGCAAGAAAATAGAGTTAAATATAAAAAATAGTATATCAAAATATGATTATGGAAAAATTCTTCAAAAGTTAGAAACAGAGATAAAACTCATAAATGATAATATTGATAAAATGTATGTTGATAAATTAAATGGGAAAATTAGTGAAGAAATGTATGAAAGATTATTTAATAAATTAAAAGGTGAGATAAAACAAAAAGAAGAGGAATATATAGGGGTAATAAATGAACAAGAAAATCATTCAGATAATGATATAGAAAACATTAAAAAATTGGTACATGATTTTTTAAAATTAGAAAAACCAACACCAGAAATTATGAGAATGCTTATTAACAAAATAGAAATACACCAGGATAAACAGGTGGATTTATATTTTAATTTCAGAAAGTTGAATAATTTATTTAAGATAAAAGAGAACAATATTAGTTAATAGCATAAATAATTTTGACAAAACAAAACAATAGATGACAAAATAAAAGTTATTTTGAATAAACAAAATAACTTGACAAAAAAATAATAGTACAGTATAATCAATATAGGTGATTGAAATGTTAAAAAGAGAAATTTATTTAAGTAGAATCAGAGGATTTTATGATAGTGACTTAATAAAAATACTAGTTGGAATAAGAAGATGTGGAAAATCAGTAATATTAAAGCAGATAATGAATGAAATAAAAGAGAAAGGAGTTCAAGAAGATCATATATTATATATAAACTTTGAACTTGTAGAATTTGAAGAATTAAAGGACTATAAAAAATTAAATTACTATATTAAAGAAAAAATACATGATGATAAAAAATATTATGTCTTTTTGGACGAAATACAGAATGTTAAAAAATTTGAAGTAGTAGTAAATTCTTTAAGAGCGTCTCTAGAAAATATTAGTATATTTATTACGGGTTCTAATAGCAAATTATTATCAAATGAGCTTTCTACTGTATTATCAGGCAGATATGTACTTTTCAATATTTATCCATTAACTTTTAAAGAGTATATTGAGTTAACGGGAAATGACCCGAAAAATGAAGAAAGTTTTTGGGATTATCTAAAATGGGGAGGGCTACCTAATAGAGTTCAATTTACAGATGAAGTAAATATTAAGGATTATTTACATAGTGTGTTTGATTCAATCATATTACGAGACGTTGTAGAAAGATTAGGATTAAAAGATATTACATTATTTAATTTAATACTTCAATATTTAATTGATATAACAGGAAGAGAGTTTTCAGCCAACAATATAATTGGTTATCTAAAGAACGAAGGTAGAATAATTTCAACCGAAACATTATATAAATATCTTGATGCATTATGCAAAGCATTAATAGTTGAAAAAATATATAGATATGACATTCACGGAAAAGCAATATTAAAAACTTTAAATAAATACTATATGACAGATTTAGGAATTGCACAAATAAAAAACAACAATTTCGAAATAAATAAGAGTTTTGCAATAGAAAATGTTGTATTTAATGAATTATTGGCGAGAGGATATGAAGTATATATTGGAAAATTAAATCCAGGGGAAATTGATTTTATGGCTACAAAGAGTGGTGAAAAAAAATATTTTCAAGTAGCATATTTACTAAATGATGAAAGAGTAGTAGAAAGGGAATTTGGAGCATATAAAACAATAAATGATAATTATCCTAAATATGTGCTTTCTATGGATAAAACTGATTTTTCTCAAAATGGAATTATACATAAAAATATAATAGATTGGCTACTAGACGTAAATAAATAAAATTATAATAACTAGTATACTTAAAAAGGGGTGATAGTAATATATGAAAAAGATGAAAACACTTTTTAAAAGACAATTTGAAAATCATAAAATAGCAAAATGCTTAAATGAAGTAGAGCCTGAATGTCAATGGGTACTGGATCGGAGAAGGTTGGGCAACAGAAAAAATAGATGGGACATGTTGTTTAATAAAGAATGGAAAAATTTATAGAAGATATGATTTCAAAAAAGGAAGAACTTTACCACAAGGAGCAATTCCTTGCCAAGAAAAACCTGACCCAATAACAGGACACTTTCCACATTGGCTTTTATGTACAAAAGATGACCCAAATGCAAAATATTATTTAGAGGCATTTGAAAGACAAAAAAATGATAATTTAGAGGAAGGAACTTATGAATTAATAGGAAAACATATAAATGGCAATCCATATAATTTGGATACAGATATTTTAGAAAAACATGGAAAGAGAATATTGGAAAATGTACCAAGGGATTATGAAGGAATAAAACAATATCTTAAAAATCACTATATAGAAGGAATTGTTTTTTATCGTGGCAATGGAGAAATGTGTAAAATAAAAAGAAGTGATTTTGGATTTGAATGGAATAGAAACAAAAATGCAAAAAATCACGGAACAAAAATCAAAAATATCACGGAATGAAATTAATAAAAATCACGGAATAACTCAAAATTAAAATAAAATTGAGTTATTCAAAAAAATTGAATAACTGTCTAGTTCAGAATCAACCAGAAGGGATATCAATGGCAATACCCATGAAAAATGGAGGAATGAAAAAAAGTAAAGTAATATTTTTAGTAATCATGTCTGGAATTACTACGGGAATAGGAGCTTTTGTAGGAGCAATCATAGGAGGAATATCAGAAGAGGTAATTGCTATTTGTCTAAGTTTTGCAGCAGGAGCCATGCTATATATAATCTCACGGAGAACTATTGCCAGAGGCAAATAGCTTATATCATGGAAGAATGACAGCAATAGGAAATATATTTGGATTTTTATTAGGATTTTTCGCAATGACAATATGAGCTAAACATTGAAGAAATGCTAGCGAAAAAATGTTTGAAAATATTTGAAATTCTATTGACTTTTAATATTGAAAATTATATAATTGGGCAAGAAAAAAATAAAAGCAAATTGTACACAATTTTAACAAAGTAAAAATGGAGCAGAACAAATTTATGGAAAGCAAAGAGAATAAAATCAACATAAATTATAAAGCTTTCCGATCAGCTCTATTATAATACAATTGTCAATTAAAAGGAGAATAAAATGGAAAATATTTTAGAAGGATTAAATGATAAACAATATGAAGCCGTAGTAAATACAGAAGGACCATGTCTAGTAATTGCACGGAGCAGGAAGTGGAAAAACAAAAGTACTAACACATAAAATAGCATATTTAATAGGAGAAAAAGGAGCAAAACCTTGGGACATCTTAGCAATCACATTTACAAACAAAGCAGCGAATGAAATGAAAGAAAGAATAGCAAACTTAGTAGGAGATGACGCAAAGGACATATGGATGGGAACATTCCACTCAATATGTGTGCGAATATTAAGAAGATTTATAGACAGAATAGGTTTTGATACTTCATTTATTATATTTGACACATCAGACCAAAGAAGTCTAGTAAAAAACTGTATGAGAGATTTAGCAATCGATGACAAATTATTTAATGATAGAAGTGTGTTATCAGAAATAAGTAATGCAAAAAATGAAATGCTAGAGCCGGCACAATATACGGCAAGAGCTAATTCCGACTTTAGAAAAGAAAAAATAGCAACAGTATATGAACTATATCAAAAAAGACTAAAAGAAAACAATGCAATAGATTTTGATGACATAATAAATTATACAATAAAAATATTAATGGAAAACCCAGATATATTAGAATACTATTCAAACAAATTCAAATATGTATTAGTAGACGAATATCAAGATACAAATAAAGCACAATTTACACTTGTTACACTATTTGCGTCTAAAAATGGAAATATAACTGTAGTTGGAGATAATGACCAAGGAATATATAGTTTCAGAGGAGCTGACATATCAAATATTCTAAATTTTGAAAGAGACTTTCCAGGAACAAGAATAATAAAACTAGAACAAAACTATAGATGTACAGGAAACATATTAAAAACAGCCAATAGTGTTATAAAAAACAATGAAGTAAAATACAAAAAAGAATTATGGACAGAAAATGAAGAGGGAAATCTTCCAAAAGTATATCAAGCAGATAATGAATATGATGAAGCAACATATATAGTAACACAAATCGAACATCTAAAAAGAGAAGAATATTATAAATATTCTGACTTTGCAATATTATATAGAATGAATACACAATCAAGAGCAATAGAAGATATTCTAAGAAGAGAAAATGTACCATACAAAATTGTCGGAGGACTAAAATTCTATGAAAGAAAAGAAATAAAAGACATTATTGCATATTTAAGACTTATACAAAACAGTTCAGATAATCTAAGCTTAAGAAGAATAATCAATGAACCAAAAAGAGGAATTGGAAAAACAAGCTTAGAAAAAATAGAATTATTAGCAGAACAAAACGAAACATCAATGTATGAAATAATAAAAAATGCAGACCAATATGGACTAAATAGAGTATTTTTAAACTCTAGAGAATTCATAAATGTAATAGAAGAACTAAAAAATAAAAAAGATGACATGACAATATCAGAATTAATAAAAGTAACATTAAAGAAAACAGGATATACAAAATCATTAGAGGATGAAAAAACAATAGAAGCAGAAAATAGAATAGAAAACTTAGAAGAATTTTTGACAGTAGCAATAGAATTTGAAGAAGAAAATGCGGAAAACACACTAAGCCAATTCTTAGAGGGAATAACACTATCATCAGATATAGACAATGTAGAAGAAACAGAAGAATCAGTAACACTTATGACATTACATAGTGCCAAAGGACTAGAATTTCCAGTAGTATTTCTAGTTGGAATGGAAGAAGGAATATTCCCAGGATATAAATCAATATCAGAGCCAAAAGAGCTAGAAGAAGAAAGACGATTATGCTATGTAGGAATAACAAGAGCAAAAGAACATCTATATTTAACATGTAGCAAACAAAGAACAATATTTGGATCAACAAGTTATAACCCAGTATCTAGATTCTTAAAAGAAATACCAGAAGAATTATTAGAAGGATATAAAGACGCATTTGGCGAAGAAGATGCAAATAAAAATGGAATGTTTAAAGACTCAAATTATACATGGACATACGGAAGTAAAGATAATGGAAATATAAAAACATATAAAATAAACGAAAAAGAACCTGTAGGAGTAGGAGCATCAGCAAATACTGCAAAAACAAATAATTCAGGATTTGCATTTAGAACAGCAGAAAGCTTTTTAAATAGTTTAGGTAAAAAATCTGCACAAAATAGCAATATAGACCTATCAAAATATGAAGCAGGAGTAAGAGTATATCACAAAAAATTTGGAGAAGGTATCATAAACAAAGTAGAACCAGAAGGAGAAGATTTAAAAGTAGACATCAATTTCGATAAAGCAGGACATAAAAGACTAATGGCAAAATATGCAAATTTAGAAATTATATAAAAATGTCCATCGGGGACGTTTCTGTTTGGACATTTTTGACCTGCACAATGTCATTAAGTTAAAGATTTGTAAAGAATTATGCTAGATGGACAATATATAATATACAAAATTGTGAATGATTTTATATTATATATTGTCCACCTAGCATAATTTTTATGAATTTCTAACTTAATAACATTCAGGATGAGTGCTTTAAAATGTTATAAATAAAGTGAATGTGAAAAAAATCACACTATCGTTTTAATAGTTAGAAAACAAAAAAATCTAAAAATTACTTCTGTCTGGAATAAAAAATGTAAAAGTGGAAATAATGAAAAAAGAATAAAAAAGAAAGGAATGATTAAAAATGGCAGACTTAAATCAATCAGAGTTACAAAATTTAAGACATCTAATTGGAGCTCATGAAACAGCATATCAAAAATTAAATACTTATTCATCACAAGTTGTAGACCCACAAATAAAACAACTATTTACAAAATCAGCTCAAGATGCTCTAAATACTAAACAAAAGTTAATGACATTTTTAAATAATTAAAAAGTAGATACAAGAGTATCTAAGTGAAGTTCAAAAAAGGAAAGGAAGGAAATTTTTTATGGACGAAAAAACTATGGTGAATGATATTTTAGCTGGAGTAAAATCTGATTTGACAGCATATCAAACAGCAATATCAGAGGCTGAAAATATGCAACTAAGACAAACTTTTCAACAAATTAGAAATAATGATGAAAGTTTTCAATATGAATTATTCAAAATAGCACAAACAAAAGGATATTATATTCCAGCACAAAAAGCAACTACAACAGAGGTTAATACAGTAAAAACAGAATTACAACAATAAAAAATATTTTTTAAATGTCCAAAAGGAAACATATCCAATGGACATTTTTTTTGAATAAAAGGAAAGTTATATCAACTACATTTACATAAAAATGTCCAAAGAGAAACGTCCCCAATTGGACAAAAAGAAAAATAGAGAAAAATTGAAAAAAATAAAGTAAAAACAAAAAAAGGCAAAAAAACCTACGGAAATTAGACTTTTTGTATCTTGCAAAAAAAATAATTTTACAATATTATTACATTATCATATACAAAGGAGATAATGTAATGTTTAAAAAGGTAATGGTACATGCTAGAAGAGGAATAAAGCTCATAATTCTTTTTATGATTGCAATATTTTTAATCATAGGAGCAGTGGCATTTTTATACAAACCAACATACAGTGTTTATATAAATGGTGAACAAGTAGGGTACACAGCAAATAAATCTGAATTACAATACAAGATAAATGAATATGTAGACCATGGTGATGGAACAAATGAGAACATAGCTTTTGTACAAGTAAATGATTTACCAGAATATAAGTTATGTTTATTGAAAAGAAATATTGTTACAAATGATGATGAAATATATAATAAAGTAACAGAACAGGGAATACCATATTATAGATATTATGCAATATTAGAGGACCAAGAAGAAAAATTTTATGTATCATCATTTGAAAAAGCAGAAAATGTTATAAATACATTAAAAGAAAAAAATAGTGAAAATGTAGATAAAATATCAATAGTAGAAAAATACGAAACAGGAATAAAAGACTTAGTAGAGACAGAAGAAGTAGTATCTAAGCTATATGTTGAGAAAAAGAAAGAAATAAAAGTTGCACAAAATACTTCTACGAAAGCGTCAGGATATGTAAATACAGCTACAACAACTTCAGGAGGTAAAGCATCAATAGGAATATCATTAATTAGACCTATTTCAGGAACGATAACATCAAGATTTGGAGCAAGAAGTAGTATAAGGAGTTCAGCACATACTGGATTAGATATATCTGCACCAACAGGAACAGCAGTTAAAGTGGCAGCATCAGGAACGGTTACATTTGCAGGATGGAAAGGTTCATATGGGAATATGATAGTTGTATCTCATGGAAATGGAGTTCAAACTTATTATGCACATTGTAGCAAATTATATGCGTCAGTTGGACAATCTGTAACACAAGGAGAAACAATAGCAGCAGTTGGTTCAACAGGAAATTCAACAGGACCACACTTACATTTAGAAGTAAGAATAAATGGAGTGGCATATAACCCACAAAATTATGTATATTAAAAAATGTCCAATTGGGACCTGGTCCCGATTGGACATTTATGATACAAAATATTTTATTCCTGTTTCAATTGCATTTTTTTTCATTAAACATTTGCCATATTCTAATAATTTAATCTTAAAAGTTTCAGAATGTGAAACCAAACTAGCAAATTCTGAAATTACGGAATAAAAAGTATTAATATATTCATAGTCTGTATGAATATTAGATAATATTAAATAATATGTATTATTATATAAGTATAAAGAAATATTTTTAGCTAATTTTTTAGGTTCGAATTTGGCAACATTATTAATACCAACGCAAAAATCACAAAATTCTTCAAAAGTAGAAAATCTATAAATAGAATTTTGACTCTTGATATTTGCTGATTTTAATTTTTTCTTAGGTGTAACTTTTAATTTATTAGATGAAGTATTTGAATTTTTTTCTACATATTTAGTAATTGTAAAAACAAAAAAGCCATCAGAAGAAGAAAAAGCTTCAACAAGAAGTTTGCATCCTTCTGTATAAAATCCTACCTCTTTTTCTGCTTTTAAAAGCATTTCTAAAAATAATTTTTGAGATTCTATAGGTTTTTCCATAATTGTATTAAAATCAAGGTTATTTTTCTTTAAATCTTCTAAATTAATAATAACTCTAATCTTATTATCAGTAAGTTTTTCAATTTTCATATAAATAAGATCCTCCTTAAAATCTATTAATTATATTATACTACTAATATTATTATATTTAAATACATAATTTTTGGTAATAAAAAAATAAGATTTTAACTAATATAACATATAAATATAAAAAAAGTAAAGGTTTTACTTGAAAAAAATGTTAAATCAATATATAATAGCAATATGTGAAAAAATAAAAAGCCGTAAGAATTAAAGAAAAAATATATTTTTTAATTGAAGAAAGGATGATATAAAAAATGGCAACAAAAGATAAAAACATATGGATACTAATAATATTTATTTTATCAGGTCTAGTAGTAGGGGGACTAATAGGAGAACTAGCAACAAGAGTGGACTGGTTATGGTGGCTATCATATGGTCAAACATTTGGATTATCAGACCCAATTGTATTGAATCTAAGTGTGGTACAAATAACATTTGCACTAATGTTTAAAATAAGTGTTGCAAGTATAATAGGAATGTTATTAGCAATAATTATATATAGAAAAGTTTAAAAGTTTTTCAATAGATAAGAAAGCTAAAAAACTAGAAGAAATGGGTACTATATAAATAAAAACAAAATTAAGCAAAACATATAATTTTTGATTTCACTTTTAAGTACAACCAAAACAATAACAAATAAAGGGGCAAAATATAAAAATAACATGTATAGGGATACACATGCTAATATGATAAAAACGAAATCTCATAATACATGTAATAGAAAGGAAGTAATATTTTGTCAATAAAAATAAAACAATTACCAGAAACAGAAAGACCATATGAAAAAATGGAGTTATATGGAGAAAAAGTACTATCAAATGCAGAGTTAATAGCGATTATAATAAAAAGTGGAACAAAAGATGAGTCATCAGTAACAATAGCACAAAAAATATTAAACCTAAATCCAAGTCCTGAAAATAATAATTTAGATTTCTTAAGAGAAATTACTATATCAGAGTTTATGCAAATAAAAGGGATAGGTAAAGTAAAAGCTATACAATTAAAAGCAGTATGTGAATTAGCAATAAGAATGGCAACACCAACAAATTATCAAAAAGCAAAAATAAAAAGACCAGAAGATATAGTTAATTTAGTAATGGAAGAAATGAGGTTAGAAAAGCAAGAAATATTAAAACTTATAATGTTAAATAATAAAAATGAAATAATAAGGATGAAAAATATCGCATTAGGGGGAACAAATTCTGTAAATATATCAATAAAAGATATATTAGCAGAGCCTATAAAGACCCAAGCACCAAAAGTTATGCTAGTACATAATCATCCAAGTGGAGATGCAACACCTAGCAAAGCTGATATAGATGTGACCAAAAAAATTTTTGAACTTGCACAAATATTCAATATAGAGCTATTAGACCACATCGTAATTGGAAACAAAAAATATACAAGCATAATTTCAGAAATATTGATAAATGAAGGAAAAATATAACTACTATTTACAACTATTAAGATTAGCAGACAATGCCAGCACTATTTATTACAGCTTTGGGGCTATAATAGCATATTAATTAAAAATTAATAGAGTTGTGAATAATAGTAGATAAAAAACAATTTCAAATTATTAACAAAAGAAGGAGAATTTTAAGTTTAGCGAAAGGAAAGATTGATAATTATGAATTTTTTTACATTTGGATCTAAAGATATAGGGATTGATTTAGGAACAGCGAATATTTTAGTAGCATTAAAAGGAAAAGGAATTATATTAAAAGAGCCTTCAGTAGTAGCTATAGATAGAAAAACAGGCAACATTATGGCAACAGGAACAGAAGCAAAAGAGATGCTTCGGAAGAACGCCAGACCAAATAAAGGCGGTAAGACCATTAAAAGATGGAGTAATAGCAGATTTTACAGCTACACAATTAATGCTTAAAAATTTAATTGGAAAAGTAGGAAAAAGATATAATATAGGGAAACCAAGAGTTGTAGTAGGAGTTCCTTCAGGGATCACAGAAGTGGAAGAAAGAGCAGTAGAAGAATCAGTAATCCAAGCAGGGGCAAAAGAAGTATATCTAATAGAAGAACCAATGGCTGCAGCAATTGGAGCATCATTAGATGTAGGCGAACCTAGTGGAAATATAATTGTAGATATAGGTGGAGGAACAACAGAAGTTGCAGTAATATCATTAGGAGGAATTGTAGTAAGCCATTCTTTAAGAATAGCTGGAGACGAATTAGATGAAGATATAGTAAATTATATAAAAAGAGAAATGAATTTAGCTATAGGAGAAACAACAGGAGAACAAATAAAAATAGAATTAGGATGTGCAATGCCACTAATGACAGAAATGACAATGGAAGTAAGAGGAAGAGATTTAACAGATGGATTACCAAGAAATGTTACAGTAACTTCAACACAAGTAGAAGAAGCTATGAAAGAATCAATACAAAAAATTGTAGAAATAGTAAAAATAACATTAGAAAAAACTCCACCAGAATTAGCATCAGATATAATGGAAAAAGGAATTGTACTAGCAGGAGGAGGAGCATTAATAAAAAATTTGGACAAGCTATTAAGTATAGAGACAGGAATGCCAGTATATATTGCAGAAGATCCATTAGATTGTGTAGTTAGGGGAACAGGAAAAACGCTAGAAGATTTAGAAAGATTAAAAACAGTATTGATTAATGCTAGGAGAAAAAAATAAATTTATAGGAGTAGAAAATGTATAAAAATAAAAAAGCTGAGATAGCAGGTATTGTTATAACTATAATTATCTTAATATTAATTGTAATATTTTCAAATGCAGATAGCCAAATATCATTTCTTGAAAATGTAGCAAGTAAATTAGTAATGCCAGTACAAAATGGACTAACATATTTGAAAAACAAAGTAAGTGGAAACAGTACATTTTTTACAGATATAAACAACCTTAAAGAAGAAAATGAAGAATTAAAACAAAAAAATAGTGAATTAGAACAATCATTAAGAGAATTAGAAAATATAAGATCAGAAAATGAAACACTAAAAGAATATCTGGATTTGACGGAAAAATATGGTGAATACAAGACAATACCAGCATATATAATTAACAAAGATATAAGCAATTACTCAAAAACAATAGTAATAAATGTTGGAAGTGATGACGGAATAGAAGAAAACATGACAGTAATTGCAGACCAAGGTTTAGTAGGACATGTTATTTCTGTAACAAATACTACAGCAAAAGTAAGAACAATAGTAGATACATCAAGTTCAGTAAGTTGTTCATTAAGTACAACAGAAGAAAGTATAGTATGTAAGGGAACTTTAGATGAAGAATCAGCATTAAAGGCTATGTATATACCAGATGATGACGGAATAATCCAAGGTGATAGTGTAGAAACATCAGGATTAGGAGGAATATATCCTAAAGGAATACATGTAGGAAGTATACAAAAAGTAGTTAATACAAAAAATGCTACAGATAGATATGCAATTGTACAAACAGCTGTAGATTTTGATAAATTAGATACAGTATTAGTAATAACAAATAATTAGAGAGGTGAAATAATTGAAAAAATTAATAATAAATATATTACTTATAATATCAGCATTTATAATATATTTTTTGCAGTCTAATTTTTTTAATTGGTTCACAATCTCAAGAGTTATGCCAAACTTATTTGTGATATTTGTATTATTTATAGGACTATTCTCAAATAGGATAATGGGTGTAGCATATGGAGTAGCAATAGGAGCAATATTAGATTTAGTTATAGGAACTCAAATAGGAATAAATGCAGTAGGGCTAGGGCTGATTGGATTTTTGGCAGCAACATTTGATAAAAATTTCTCAAAAGATAGTAGAGCAACTATAATGTTTATGGTATTAGGAGCTACATTAATATTTGAAGTAATAGTATATATATTAAATTATATTGTGCTGGGTACAAATGTGGAAATAATTAACTTTATAAGAATATTAGCAATAGAAATAATTTATAATTTGATTATTGTAATAATATTATATCCATTGATACAAAAATGTGGATATGGGATTGAGAATGAATATAAGGGTAACAAGATATTGACAAGATATTTTTAGCTATAATAAAATTTTGTTACGATTTACAGCTTATAAAATAATATTAATAAGAATGTATATATATTAATACTTCATAAATTTCTCGGCTCAATACGAAAGATAAGAAAATCTAAAATAATTTTATGGCACCCTTTCACTTAGCCCTCGCTTTGCTCGGCGCGAACATTTTCCATAAAATTATTTAAGATTTTCTAATCATTCTCCAATCACATTCGAAATTTATTCAATATTAATATATATACATTCTATAAAATAAATTTGAAATCGTATAAAAAGGAAGGTGAGTCTTTGAAAGGTTTAAATTTTAGAAAAAAAACCACAAAAGCCAGAAGTAATTTAAATCTAAGATATAATGTTCTAACAGTAATTACATATATAATTGGAATTGTATTAATTATACAATTGTTTAATTTACAAATAGTTCATGGAGCTGAATATAGAGAGGAATCTAATACAAGACTTACCAGAGAGACAAAATTAAAAGCATCAAGAGGAGAAATACTAGATAGAACGGGAACAGCTTTAGTTACAAATTCTACGAAATTTAGCTTAGAATTATATAAAACAAAAATAGATGATAATGAATTAAATAATTCAATACTTAATATAGTCAACTTGTTAGAAAAGTACCAAGTTGAATATGTAGATTCATTTCCTATATCAATAAATCCATTTGAATTTACAATAAGTGATGAAGCTTTATCAAATTGGAAAGATGATTTTGATTTAGATCCAAATATAAGTGCAGAACAGGCATTTTATGAATTCAAAGATAAATATGATATAGAAAATACAGATATATCTGAAATAAGAAAAATAATAGCAATAAGATATGAGATTACAACAACAGGATATAGTAGTACAAAGGCACTAACAATTGCTGACGAGATACCAAGAGAAGCAGTAGCAGAATTTTCTGAAAGTAGCGACAAATTTCCTGGAATAAATATTGTTACAGAACCAATAAGAGAATATACTTCAGAGACTTTAGCATCACACATATTAGGATATGCTTCGACGATAAGTTCAGAAGAGTATGAAACTAGAAAAGATACATATACTCAAAATGATATAATAGGAAAGACTGGTATAGAATATGTTTTTGAAGAATATCTAAAAGGTCAAGATGGAACAAAGCAAATAGATATGGCAGTAGATGGAACAATAACATCTGAATATACATCAGAAGAGGCAGTAGCAGGAAGTAATGTCGTATTAACAATAGATTCGAATCTGCAAAAAATAACAGAACAAGCGTTAGAGGCAAATATTCAAAAAATTGCATCAGGAGGATTTGGACAAAGATTTGATACAAAAGCAGGTAGTTGTGTTGTAATGAATGTAAAAACTGGGGAAGTACTAGCAATGGCAAGTTATCCAAATTATAATCCAGCAGATTTTATAGGTGGAATTAGCACTGAAAATTGGAACAAATATAATACAGACCCAGCAAAACCATTAATGAATAAAGCAGTTCAAAATTCATATCCACCAGGATCAATTTTTAAAATGGTAACAGCAATAGCAGGCTTACAATCAGGAGCAATAACAAGAACAGAAAGAATTAATGATACAGGACTTTATAGAAAATACAATTTAACTTGGCCATGTTGGTATTATACAGACTATCATAGAGGTCATGGATATTTAAATGTATCTGGAGCAATAGAAAAATCATGTAACTATTTCTTCTATGAAACAGGAGATAGAATGGGAATAGAAACTCTTGCAAGATATGCTAGATATTTTGGACTAGGAGTAAAAACAGGGATAGAGCTACCAAGTGAAACAGCAGGAGCAATGGCAACTCCAGAATATGCAGAAACCGTAGGAGTAACATGGACAGCTGGACAAACAATAAATGCTTCAATAGGTCAAGGATTAGATACTTTTAGTCCATTGCAGATGACAAAATATGTAAGTATGTTAGCAAATGGTGGAAATGATATTGATGTAACAATCGTGAAAGATGTAATAAAAGCAGATGGCACAGAAGTATCTACAGAAGAATTAAATAATTTCATTAACCAAAAATTAGGTCTTACAGCAGAAGGAAGAGAAGATTTAGAAATAGACCAACAAAACCTAGATGCAGTATTACAAGGAATGAAATCTGTTACAAGTGATACTACAGGAACAGCATATGTAAGATTCCAAGATTTTAATATTAGTGTTGGAGGAAAAACAGGTTCAGCAGAAGCAATTGGAGATAATGGGCAAGAAGTAGTACATGCTTGGTTTGCAGGTTATGCTCCATTTGAAGACCCGGAAATAGCAATTGTTGTTATGGTAGAAAATGGAGGTCATGGAAACTATACAGCAGAAGTTGTAAGAGATATAATGGAAGAATATTTTGGAATGAATACACAAGATGTTCAAGAAGACATGAGTGCTACAAATTATAGTCAATCACTAAGATAGTAAAGAAAAGGAAGATGTAGAAATGAAAAATTGTGTAAGTATTAATTTGAAAAAGAATGAAATTCTAATAAAGCTAAATGATGATGCAGAACAATCAGAAATTATATATAGTTTAAGAAAAAAACTTCCTGAACTTAAAAAAATGTATAAAGATGAAAAAACACCTATAAAAGTTACAGGTAAAATATTAAAAAACAAAGAGATAGACCAAATACAAGAATTAATTAAAAAATATATAGATGTAGAAATAGATTTTGATATGCCTAAATCTCTAGGACTTTCTAATATTAAAAGAACATTTAATAAAGAAATAGCAATTTCAGAAACTAAGTTTCATAGAGGTTCATTAAGGTCTGGACAAAAAATGGAATCAGATGGAAGTCTAGTAATTTTAGGAGATGTAAATTCAGGGGCAGAAATTATGGCATCTGATAATATAGTTGTATTAGGAGCATTAAGAGGTTTAGCCCATGCTGGTGCCAAAGGTAATAAACAAGCGATAATATCAGCAGGATTGCTAGATACGGTTCAAATTAGAATAGCAAATATAGTAAAAGAAATTGACAGAGATGAAGAACCATTACATAAACAAGCATATGTAAGTGTCATAAATGATGAAATTGTGATAGAATAAAACATATATATTAAAAGAAAAGCAAAGATGATGTAATAATATTAGCTGATAAGTAATAAAAGCAAAGATATAAAAAGTACATCATCTTTTACATCTTCTTTATAAAGTATATAAATTAAAGATACAATTATAATATCATCTAAATAAATTTTTAGACCAGAGAGATTAACTACAGGTTCATTTTTATCAAAAAAACCATCAGTATTAATCAAAATAGGACCTAATGGAAAATATTTAGATGATTTTTCCTTTTGATTGGCGGAATTATTCCTTTTATTATTAGAGGAATCTTCTTTTTTTCTATCAGAAGAGATTTCCTTGTCAATTGAATTTCTAGTATTACTAGTAGTTGAATTGTCTGATTTGATTTGATTACTAGGCAAATTTTTAGAACCATTAAAAGAATCATTACGGAAATCTGGATTTGGATTTAACTCCATGTTGTTATAAGGCTTATGTGTCCAATTATTGGAATAATAACGAGGATAGCGATAAAATGGCCCTCTAAAAAAAGGAAAGTTATTTATCACCAGAGTTATTTTCCTTATTATTTTGATTAAATAATTCCATTAAATTAGCCATATTTAATAAATTAGAATATTGATCTAATTTACTCCTTTTTTCATCTCTTAAATATGGTTTTAGAGATTGCAATAAATTATTCCTAGGGCCAGAGGAATTATTCATTTTTTCCATCATGGATTTTACCTTCATCATTGTATTAATATCAATATTATTGAAATCAAAATTATTTAAATTATTAGCAAAATCAGAATTAGTTGAGTTGTTTTGAGAGTTTGTGTTATTTGAAACTGAATCAGAAGAACTACTATTATTATTTGAACTAGTAGAAGATTGGTTATTTCCATTGCTTTTATTCATTAATTCAGATAAATTTTTCATTGCATCTGGTGGGATTTGTGAGATTAAATCATTCAAATTACCATTATTAAGCATAGAATTTAATTTATCTGCTGTATTTTTATCAAGATTAAAATTATTCAAAATAATCACCTCATAAAATATATATGCAAATATGTATTATCTATGTAATATTATATTCTGCTCATATAATTTTGTGAATAAGATTGCTAAGAATTATTTAATTAGCTCAAAGTCATATAAATTAAAAAATCTCTTACGCTTTTGCGTATTTTAAGATAATTGGTAATTTTTACAGAATAATATTTTAGAGGTTACATAATTGTAAAAAACGAAAATTAGCAAAAAATGAAATATTTTGTAACAAAATTGTATCAAAAATTTAATTTTATCGAAATATAATTCAAAAAAAGAGCTTCCCTAAAGCAATATTTGACAAATGAAAATTTTTGCCAATTTTGGAAAAAAGTATCTATTGAAAGTGCGAAAAAAAGAAAATATAATTAAGATATGGGAATTTGAAACTTAATATTAATGTATAAAAAGAAAGGGGAAGGACCATGAAAGAAACTGTACTAAAGAGAATACTAAAAGTGCTAATAGTAGTATGCATATTATTAGTATATCTTTCACTAATGATGTCAGATATAGTGACATATGCGTCAAGTGATACAGGAGAAGAGAATGTAATCTTTGAAGCATATTTTGAAAACGAAAACGGAGAAAGAGTTAATCAAATAGAAAAAAGCATCAATAGTGAAGATATCAGATTACATATTAAAGTAGAAGTTAAAAATGAAGGATATCTAAATGGTCAGTTAGAGCTTAGAAATGCTAACTTCAAATTTAAACAAGAAGAAATTGAAGGAGTAAATGAGATAACAGACAATACTATTGCATTGAAACAAATAAATGCAGGAGAAACTCTAGATATTCAAGTAGGATTAGAAGTTAATTTACAAGAAGAGGTAGACCTTGCAAACTTTAATCAAGAGAATTCAATAGTTTTAACAGGAAGTTACAGAAATGCAATGCAAAAAGAAAGTAGCATAGAAAAAGAAAACAAAATAAAAGTAGCACTAACAGCCCCATATTCAGAAGAAGAAGAAAAAGTAAAATTGGATACAAGAATAATAACAAATAAAATCTACAATATAAATGGAGAAAATAAGAGAATTATTCAAATAGCTATAAATAGTGGATTAGAAAAAGAAGGATATCCAATAGGACAAACAAAAATTAATATACAAGCACCAGAAGGAGCAGAAGAAGTAACTGTACAAGAAAGAGGAACACAAGCAACTAATGGAAAAGATGAATGGGAAAATGACGGAGAAAGTCTAAAAAGTGAACAAAATGAAAATGGACTAAATATTGAAATTAATAATATACAAAAAGATGGAAAAATATATTATGGAAGAGGAAAACAAGATAAAATCATTGTTACATATGTATATGCAGAAGACATGCAATTAGCAGGAGAAATAAAAACAAAAGCTTCAATCCAAATATATGACGAATATGGAACAATATTAGAAAAAGAAGTAACAAATGCAATTACAGAAGAAAGTGATGAGATAATAGGATATCAAATCACAAATGAACAAAACATTTATAAAGGAAAAATGTATGCAAAAGAAGAGCAAGAATATAAAAGCATAGCAAGTATTGACATACGTTATCCAGGAATAGAGCAAAATATTAAACTAAATGAAGGACAAGCAGTATATAGAGAAGAAATAGAAGGAGAATTACACGAAGAAGGAGCAAAATTAGTATATAAAACAAGTCTTATTAATAAAGAAGAATTATTAAAAGTAATAGGAGACAATGGAGAATTAGTAATAAAGAAAACAGATGGAACAGAAATATCAAAAATCAATAAAGAGAAAATATCTGCAGAAGAAACAGAATGGATAAAAGTAACTTATCCAGAAAATCAAAGTGAAATAGTAATAGAAATCAACAATGCACAAAACACAGGAACAATAAATCTTTTAAACCAAAAAGCAATAAAACAAGAAACTTTAGATAGAGAAACATTAAAAATGTTTAACAATATAGTTGTAAAAGGAACTTTACAACAAACAGGAAATATAAAAGGAAGAAATATTGAATCAAATATAAGCTTACAAGATACACAAACAAAAGCAAAATTAGAATTAAATAATAGTCAATTAACAGCAGGAACAAAAAATGAAAATGTAGAATTAAAAGCAACTCTAGTAACAAATGAAAATAAATATGACTTATACAAAAATCCAACAATAGAAATAGCATTTCCACAAGAAGTTAAAGATGTAACAATAAATAGTGTAAACATATTATATGGAACAGAATTAGCAAAACAATCAGAAGAAGTATATCAAAATGAACAAGGAATGAAAGTAATAAAAGTGCAACTAGCAGGAGAACAAACAAAACATACGGAAACTGGGTTAGTAGAAGGTGCTAATATAGTTGTAAATTGTAATGTAACAGTTGATAATATGGAGCAAAATGCTAGTAGCAATATTGTTATGAAATATAGTAATGAGCAAAACGTTCAATATGATAATAATGGTATAAGTGAAACAACTTTAAATTATATTGTAAAAGAAGAAAATAAGGAAGAACAACAAGTCGGAGCAACTCCAACAGCAGAGGTAGAACCACAAGCAACAGACGACCCAATTACTGTAACTAAAAGAGTGTCATCAGGAAATGGTGCAGATATTTATGAAACACAAGTACAAAAATATACTATAACAGTAAAAAATAATACAGATCAAGCGATTTCAAATATAAAAGTAGAGGATGATATACCAGCAGAATTGGTGTATGCAGATGCTACATGTGATTTCGGTTTTCAAAATGGTTATGAAGCAAATGAAAATATAACAAAGTTTTCTACAACATTAGAAACATTAGAAGCAGGAGAAGAGATAGACGTATATTATTTCACAAGAGTAAGAGAAAATGAAGAAAACATAGGAAAAACTGTAGGAACAAAAGCAAGAGTAATAGCAAATAATGTAACTTATGAATCAAATTTAGTAGAAAATACAATAAAAGGAAGTAAACTTCAAATTGATATGGTAACAGCAGCAAATGCATCATCAGCATATGGAAAAGATAGTGAAATTTATTATAAGATAGTTCTAAAGAATATTACTAATGAAAAGTTACAAAATTTAGTAATAAAAAATAATATTCCAGAAGGTACAAGTTATATAGACGGGGGAGACATGTTATGGAATGACGAATCTAAATATTGGTATGTGAGTGAAGATGAAGAAGAAATGGAAGAGGAAAATGTACAAAAAGCAGAGTATGATGCTAATAATCAAGTGGTAACTTGGAAAGTAGGAGATTTGGAAGCTGGAG
This sequence comes from uncultured Clostridium sp., assembly GCA_930982035.1. Classification (GTDB taxonomy): domain Bacteria; phylum Bacillota; class Clostridia; order TANB77; family CAG-508; genus CAG-269. The sequence continues at coordinate 23,565 of CAKNJL010000009.1, read as the reverse complement.
AAGAGACAGCAGTTTATTTGCTAATAAAATTAAATGCAATTCAAGGTGAAGATACAATAAAAATAGTAAAAAATAGTGTATCAGTACAAGTGAATAATACAGAAACATATTATTCTAATGTAGAAGAGATTACACAAATAAGTGAAGAGAAATGCACAATAACATTATCAACAAATTTAACTGATAAATATTTATATGAAGAAGATGAATTTGAATATATAATAACAGTTGAAAATGTGAATAAATTATTAAGTGCAAGTGTACTTGTAATGGATGAATTGCCAACAGGAGTATTCTTAGTTAGTTGTTCTTATACAATAAATGGAGAAACTAAAGAATTAGAGTCTAATACTATAAGTGTTCAGGAAGTTTTAGAGCCAGGAGAAACAATGGTAATCACGGCAAAAGTTAAAGCAGATGTATTAGATCAAGGAGTTGATGAATTAGAAATTAAGAATAAAGCGACATTAAGCAATCCTGTAATAGGAGAAATAGAATCTAATGAAATAACTAACATTATAAGAAGAAAAAATAATGGATCTGGAGAAAATCCAGGAGAAAATCCAGGTGAAGAACCAGGAGAAAATCCAGGAGAGAACAATGAAAATTATAATATATCAGGAACAGCATGGATTGACCAAAATAGAAATGGAGAAATGGATAATCAAGAAAATACTTTACAAGGAATGACTGTAGAATTATATGATACAGACGGTAATATGGCTAAAGATAATAATGGAAATGATGTTATAGGTACCACGGGAAGTGATGGAAAATACACATTAAGTAATTTGCCACAAGGAAATTATATAGCTATATTTAGATATGATAATAGAAATTATGAACTTACAGAATATAAAAAATCTGGAGTTACAGAAGAGCTGAACTCAGATGTAATAACAGCAAGTTTAAATGGAGTAACAGTTGCAACAACAGATAATATTCAAATAACTAATAATGATATAACTGATATAAATATAGGATTAGTGGAAAGTAATAAGTTTGATTTAAGACTAAACAAATATATTAGTGCTATTACGGTTCAAGGTAATGGTACAACAAAAAAATACGGATATAATAATACAGATTTTGCCAAAATAGAAGTTGATAGAAAAACAATTAACAATTCAACAGTGACAATAGAATATAAAATCAGTGTAACTAATGAAGGAGAAGTAGCAGGATATGCTAATAGAGTAGTAGATTATCTTTCTTCAGATTTGAATTTTAATGCACAATTAAATAAAGATTGGGTATTAGAAAATGGACAATTAGTAAACTGTAGTTTAGCAGAAGAAATTATAAATCCAGGAGAAACTAAAACACTAGATTTAGTTTTAACTAAAACTCTTAATGAAGATAATTTAGGAACTGTTACGAATACAGCAGAAATAATGGAAGATTCTAATGATAATTTAATAGAAGATATAGATTCAACACCTGGAAATAAAAATACAAATGAGGATGATATTTCGACAGTAAGTGTTATTATAAGTGTGGGTACAGGTAGAGCAATCCTATATACATGTTTAATTATAACAATAATAGCAATGTTAGGAATAGGAATATATCTAATAAGAGAAAAAGTATTAAAAACAAAAGAAAGGAGGTAAACATGAGCAAAATAAAAAAATTACTTTTTAGCATATTATTTATGATTTCAATAAGCTTCTTTATACAAACAACATCATCAGCAGTAGAAAATGCAACTTATAGTAGTGAATATGAAATAAGTAAACAGATCATTATTAATAATGGAGGATTTAGTGAAAATATTGAATTAACAGGAAATAATATATTAAATTTAAATAAATTTAGTATTCATCATGCGAAGAATAACACTAAATGGGGATGGAATCCAAATGGAAGAAAATATTATTGGCCAAGACTTGATGAAGATCCAGGAGTACTTTGCCTAGAACATAATATTAAATCTAGCGAAGAAGCTGGAGTAAATGATGATATACCAGTAATAAAATGGAATATACAAGTTAATGGTAGACATCAAAGACGTAATATGACATCTGTTAATGGAGATGCAAATCAAATAAATAAGGGGGAAACAGCAAATTCTGGAAAAATAGCATATATACTTATGTGTGCATCAACACAAAATCCTAATGGTAGTAATGAAATTAGAAAAAATAATGGTGCACAAGGAGCTTTATGGAAAGCATATATGGATGGAAGTTATCCAAATGAATTCCCAGGAGAACCATTATCACAAAAGGATATAGATCGCTGGGGAGAGTCTGGTTTGGGAGCATGGGCAGATATGAAAGTTGCTAAAGATATTTATGATGCAGCAAGTAGATATAATGCGTATCTTAACAGTCGTAAAGCTTTACAGTTTCAAAAAAAAGATGATTTTCAATGGAGACTTTCAGGAGATGGTAGCTCTTATATAATAGGACCATTTTATGCAGTATTTAATGAAAATGCTTATGCAGATACATCAATGAGTCTAAATGGCGGAGTAGCTTATACGGTATGTGATTATAATGGTAATCGTATCAATTTTGTAAGTGGAGGTACATTTTATATTAAAGTGTCAGCAGGAGCACTAAATGGCACAGGAACTATTACAATTACACAAGACAGAGACAATATAGTTGCAGAATGGTGGCAAATGAGATGTAAAGATAGAGACCAATTAAGAATATATATATCCAGAGTAGTTAAACAAAGATTAAGACAAACAGCAACACTTACATTCTCAACACCAGCTCTAACAATAACAAAAGTTGATGCTGATGATACAAGTAAAAGATTACCAGGTATGCAATTTAAAATAAGATATGGTAACAATTTATGGTTAGCATCAGATCCAAGAACTAATAATTCAATGCCAACTTTTTCAACAACAGGAAATGCGGTATTAACAACAGATGGAAATGGACAAATTGTATTACCTAAGATGTATGATGGTAATTATACAATAGTAGAAGTAGGAGTGGGAAATAATTGGCAATATGAAGTACCAAAATCACCTAATAATGAAACTAAAGCAAATGTTAATGGAAATAATGCTGGAGTAACTATAAAAAATAAAAAAGTCTTCATAAAAATAACTGGTTACGTCTGGGTAGACCGTGGCAGTGACGGCAAGGAAACAACAAGAGATAATGTGTACAATAATGGCACAAATGACAGATACCTGAATAATGTGGACATAACGTTAAAACATAAGACAAATGCCAACTTTAATAATGAAGGAAGAGGCACAACTGCAACATCAAGTGTAAGGATAGATCCAGATACTAATCAATATATATCATATCAGTTTGTTGTTAGAAGAACAGATTTGCCTAATTTATATGTAGAATTTGATTATGATGGATTACAGTATCAATGTGTAACACCAAATGCCGCAAGCAATGGTTCAAAAGCAGCAGAAGGCTCAAGCAGAAGAGACCCATTTAATGCAAACTTTTCGACAATAGAAGGAAATGGAGATAATACAGGATATACATTAGATGCTAATGGAAATAGATCACAAAGCTTAACATATACAAAACAGAACCATAATTCAATATTGAATAATGTAACAACAACAGAAAATTCAACAACAGTAACAATAAATAATAAAGGAAATTATCATATACTATCAGATACAACATCAGCAAACTATACATTACCAAATCCGGGAGCAGGAGTAGATATTATCCAAAATATAAACTTTGGTGTATACGAAAGAACTCAACCAGATTTATCAGTTGTAAAAGATATACAAAGTGTAAGATTATCAATTAATGGAAGAAATCATGTATATGATTATAGTCAAAGAATAAATGCTACTAATAATGAAGATACATCAGGATTCAATGTTGGAGTTAAATTTGAAAACTCATATAAAACAAAATACAAAAGAGCAATTTATAGATCTGATTATGAATATACAAATACTGATGATGCAAGCAAAGAATTGCAAGTGTATATAACATATAGAATAATGATAAAAAATCAATCATCAGTAGTAGAAACACAGCCAAACAGAATATATGAATACTATGACAAAAACTATGAATTAGTTGATATAGGCAAAGAATTAGAGGCAGATGGTTCAAATACCAAAGACAAACTTAATACAAGTCAATATAGAGTAGACACAAGTTATAATAATGGTAATTATACTAAACTTATAATAGAGCCAGATTTAGGTACAATAGGTACAGGACAAGACAAATCAATTTATGTACAATTCCATTTAAACAGAGAAGCAGTAATTGATATATTAAATGGTAGAGAAAACTTAGACAACTTTGTAGAGATAGCATCATATTCATCAATAAAAGACGGAAAACCATATGCAGGTGTAGATATTGACTCTAACCCAGGAAATGCAAGTCCAACAGATGAATCAACAGTAGAAGATGATTCTGATGTAAGTCCAACATTATTGTTAGAAGTAGCAAATGCAAGAGAGATGCAAGGAACAGTATTCGTGGATGAGGCATTGCAACCTGCAGAAGGAATTGATACAAGTGGTGTTATGACAGGTCAAGTAAGAGAAGGTGATGGAATTTACAATCCTGGAGAAAATACATTAAGTGGAATAGATGTTAAATTTGAAGAACAAGTAGAAGATGAAAATAAAGGGGTAATATATGAAACAAAAACTGTAAGTGATTCAGGGACATATAAATTTAGACTACAGTATTATAATGCAGGAGGAGAGTTGATAGAAGATAGATTTGAAAGGTTATATGTAAATGAAAATAACTTAACAGAAACGAATGAAGAAACAGACTTCTCTAGTGAATTACCAGCAGGAACAAGAGTGGTAGTTACACCAACGCCGGTTGATGGAACAGAAGAAGAGGAAAGGATATACACAAAAGAATTACAAAAAGGAGAATTTTTCTTAGTAGGATATGTTCCAGGTGATTATACATTAACATATACATGGGGTGGACAAGAATATGAACTAAAAATAAATGATACAGAAACAAAAACAGAAAAAGTTACAGTTCAAAATTACAAAGGAACAATATATGATTATGATAGATATTTAGAAAATTATGTAGGTGTTGATGGAAATGAGCCAAATAAAAACTGGTATGATGTAGATTCAGGTACAAGATACACAGATGCAATAGATGATTATGATACAAGATTAGATATAGATAATGATTTTAAAACAATAAATAGTACAACAGATAGAGGAGAAAATTATGAAAACATAACAACAATGGATTCTACAACACCGGTAATGAATATAGATGTTGAATATAAAATAGGAGAAACAAAGCCAGTAGATGAAAATAGTACAGAAATAGTAGATAGATATACAAATCTAGTTGAAAATGTAGACTTTGGTGTTATTAGAAGAGCAAAACAAAGTTATGGAATAGAAAAAAGAATATCATCTATGAAAATAACATTAGCCAATAGTAGAGTATTAGCAGATTTAAAAGTAGTAGAAAAAGATGGAAAAAGAGTATTAGAAGGAACAAAAACAGGAGCAACATATATGGAACCATCATCTATAACAACACCAAAGAATGGACTTTTAAGGTTTGAAATGGATAGTGAATTAATACAAGGAGCAAGAGTAGAATTAACATATGATATTGTAATAAGGAACTTAAGTGAATTAGACTATGTAGACGAAAACTTCTATAACTTTGGTAAAGATGAAACATCTGATGAAAATTCAATAGTAAAAATAATACCATCAAAAATTGTAGATTATCTAGATGATGATTGGGGATTTGAAGATGCTAAAAATAAAGATGAAAGCAATAAATCTATTTGGCAAGTAAAAGCAGAAGAGGATGTGGGAATAGATAAAGAAGATATTAGTGATCCTAAAATAGCATTTACATTGATAGAAGATGTACTAAAATCACAAGGTTTCAAAAAATCACAAAAACTATATTCAGACTATTGTAGTGAGGAAAGTGAAGCATTAGCACCAGGAAGTGAAAGAACAATAAATCTAAATGTTTCTAAAATATTATCATCGTCACAAGATATAGAACTAAATAACGAATTGGAAATAGTAGAAATTAAGAAAAATGGTGGATCAGATATAGAAGAATATATAAATCCAGGAAACTATGAACCAAGTTTAGGAGGAGATATAACAACAGATGAAATTGATGATGACATAGCAGAAACATTAACAATAACTCCAAATACAGGTGAAAATAGAAATTACACACTACCAATAGTAATTACATTAACAGCATTTGTAGTATTGATAGGAGGAATAATATTCATTAAGAAAAAAATATTAAATAAATGAAATTAAGGGGAGGTAGGTTTTGAGGTGACTTTCAAAATCTATGTCCTCTTTTAAACAAGTATGGACAGTTTTTGAATACCTACATATGGAACTCCTGCACGTAGATGTTAAGGAATGTATATTAAGAGGATATCAAAAAAAACAATATTATGTAACTTTTAAGCACGCTATAGTTCATAAAAATAGATATTTAATACCATTTCTTAGAAAAAAAGCACGAAAAAGCTTGAAAAATCAATAAAAAAAAGGTATAATAGTAATTAGGTATGATTATAAAAAATTAAAATGCTGAAAATGTGTGATTAAGCTCAAAATTGATATCAAAGGAGGGTGCAAATATGAAAAACAAGGGATTAAAAATTAGTGTAGTTATTTTACTAATAATAACACTAACCATGACTAATTTTATATTTTTAGGATCAAGTCTCATAAGTTATGCAGTAGATGATATAAGTACAAACAATAAAAATATAGAATTTAGTGCATATTTTAAAAATGACCAAGGAGAAAAAGTATCAAGTTTAGACAGAACTTCAAGTACACAAAATATTTCGTTGTACTTGTCTATAAGTGTGAAAAAAGAGGGATTTTTTAATGGACAAGTAGAACTAACAAATTCAAACTTTAATATTGCAAGTTCTGAAAGTGAATATGTAAGCAGAATTGAAGGAAACAAAGTGTATTTAAATCAAATAAATGCAGGAACAACAGCAGAGATTGAATTAAAAGCAAAAACAATAGAAAATGATAATATTGATTTAAATATGCTATCAGCAAAAAGTGATGTTACACTAACAGGAATTTACAGAGATAGCACAGAAAAAGACATAGAAATAAATGCAGTAAAAAATGTAGTGCTAAATCTAGTAGAAACAAATACAGCTGACAGTGTAGAAAATAGTGTAACAGTAGTAACAAATAAAGCGATAAAAATATCAGGAGAAGATAAAAGGGTAATACAACTATCTATTAATATGGGATTAAAAGAAAATAATTATCCAATAAAAGAGATATATGAAAAAATAGCAGTCCCAGAAATAGATGGAAAAACACCAGAAGTGTTAAGAGAAGTGAATCTAAACACAATGTCAGCATTTGATTATAAATATGAAAATGGATATGTAGAAATAACACTAAAAAATGACAAGACAGAAAAAAATACAGTATTATGGAAAAAACAAGGAACAGAAAACATAATACTTACATACATATATGATTCAGATGTTGATTTAGAAGGTAGTGAAATAACTTCAGAAGAAAAAGTTACTTTATATAATAATAAAGAAATAACATCAGCAAGTGGAAAAGTAACATTATCAAATGAAGAAATAGATACTACAATAAATGTAAGTGCAATTAATTCAAATGAAAGCATCTATAAAGGAAAACTATATTCAGGTATAGACAAACAATATACAAGTAAAACAACATTAGATGTTAACTTAGCAAATATCGAAGAATATATTTCAATAAGAGAAGAAAGTAGTAGATATATATCAGAACAAGGAGAAACAGATGCAAATGTATATTATAATAATACAACATTAAGCAAATCAAGTTTTGATAGTATATTTGGACAAGAAGGAAGAATAGAAATATATAATGAAAGAAATGAATTAATCTCAACAATAACAAATGCAACAGAAGCAGATGCAAATGGAAATATAGTAATAGACTATACAGGAAATGAACCAAAAGCAATAGAAATAAGAACATCAAGACCAATAGCAGAAGGAACAATAGAATTTAATCACACAAAAACAATAAGAGCATCTGCAATAAATACAGTAAAATCAGCAAGTAATATTGCGACAAAAATAGTATATGGATATAACAATTATGAACAAGAAAACATGGTAATAAATGGAGAGACATATACAAGAGGAATAGAAAAAGAAATAGAAATATCAATGGGATTACAAGAAACAGCAACAGAAACAAAATTTGAAATAAGCAGAAACTCAATGTCAACAATAGTAGCAAATGATATAGAAATGAAGTTAGTATTAAAAACAGACAGTGAAGATAGAGACTTATATAGAAACCCAACATTTACAATTGAATTACCTGAACAAGTAGAAAGTATACAAATAAATAGTATAAATTTATTATATGAAGAAGAATTAAAGATTGCCAACTATTATGTAGAAGGAAGAAACATAGTAATCCAAATGGAAGGTGAACAAACTTCATATAAAGCACAATCAGTTGAAGGTGCAAACATAATAATAAATGCAACAGTAAATGTTAGTAGAACAGCAATAGCAAATATTGAAAAAATCAATTTAACATATACAAATGAAAAAGCAAATGCTTATGCAAATGGAGAAGAAATAGGAAGAGCATCAAAAGATATAGAAATAACAGCACCAAAAGATGTAACAGCAATAAATAGAATAGAATCTCTAGATGTAGAGACAATAGGGCAAGATGAAGAAAAAGATGTAAGACTAGAAAGAGGGACAGACAGTAAACAAATGGCAATAGACATCGAAGTTATAAACAATAATAGAGAAGATATTCAAAATGTATCTATATTAGGAACATTTCCAACAAGAACAGAAGAAAATAATATAGATATGAGAGTAGTAGAAGAAATCAATATAGAAAATGGTACAGTTTACTATACAGAAAATGAAAATGCTACTACGGATTTAGACAATCCAGAGAATGGATGGACACAAGAAATAACAAATCCAGAAGAAGTAAGTAAATACTTAATAAAAATGGATAGTATGGCTTCTAGTACATCAGTTTCAGGATCATATACAGTAGAAGTACCAGAAAATCTAGAATATAACCAAACAGCAAAAGAAGGATATGAAGTAACATATACAAAAACACAAGCAAATAATGAAAGCCAAGTAAAAGCAACAACATTATCAATGGAAACAGGAGTAGGACCAAAACTAGAAACAAAATTAGTTGCAACAGTAGCAGGTGAACAAGTAAATAATGGAAGCATAGTAAGAAATGGAGAAGTTATAAAATACATAGTTCAAGTTGCAAACACAGGAACAGTAGATGTAACAAATGCAAAAGTAACAGGAAATGTACCAACAGGAACAGTTTTAGTAGAACCTGTAAATCACTATGAATATACAGGAACTTCATATTATAAAGAAGTAGAAGGTAACCCAACTACTTATGAAACAACAATAGATAGTTTAGCAGTAGGAGAGACAAAATATGTAGAATATGAAGTTATGGTTAAATCAGATACGGCAGATAGTACAGCTTTAACAAATAAAGCAGTAGTAAATTATGTGGATGTATCAACAGAAAGTGAAGAAAGTACACTTAAATCAGCTACAGGAAACTTAAGTGCAGTTGTAAAAAGAGTAACAGATAGAGAGGCAGATGTATATGAACAAGGTTCAATAAAATATTATGCAATAATAGAAAATACATCATCAGAAACAATGGAAAATGTTATGGTAAAAACAAATAAATCAGATAACACAGAAGTAGGAGCATTAGAATTAATAACAGGAATGAAATCAATTGAAATTAATGATGATGACATAATAGATATAGATCTTAGTGATGAAGCAAATACAGAACAATCTGAGTCAAATACAGAAAGCGAAACACAACCAACAGAAAGTACAGTAAATAGAGAAGATATAGAGTATAGTGATGAAATAAATATAGGAACATTAGAGCCAGGACAAACTAAAGTGTTAGCTTACTATATGAATATAGGAACTATTCCAGAAAATACAACAGATATTATAGATTTCTCAGTAGTAGCACAAGAAGGTGGAAGAGAATATAGATCAAATCAATGGCAAGATGAAATAAAAAGTTTTGAAATAGAGATGTCTATGGAATCAAATACAGAAAGCAAATATGTAAAAACAGGAGATAATATAACTTATACAATCAAAGTAAAAAATACAGGAACAGCGCAAACATCTGGAATAACAATACAAGATGAAATTCCATATCAATTATCAGTAACAAATGTAACTGTAAATGGTAAAGAACAAGAAATAGAAGAAGGAGAAGAATATCCAAATTATATAGCTATATTAAATGACATACCAGCAAATAGTGAAATGGAAATAAAAATAGAAACAGTAGTTGATAATGGAGAAAGAACAACAGCAGAAACAATTACAAATAAAGCTTTAACAGTTGTATCTGATGATGTAGTGGTAGCAGAAACTCCAGAAGTCAGTCATATATTAGAAGCTGACATAGAAGAGAATGGAAATAATAATCCAGGTGGAGATAACCAAGGTCAAGAAGGAGGTCAAACTGGAGGTCAGACTGGAGATGTGGCAAATGGAGACCATATGATAAGTGGATCAGCATGGTTTGATACAAATGCAGATGGTAAAAAAGATTCAGGAGAACAATCATTATCAGAAATAACGGTAAAACTATTAAATGTAGATACAAATCAATTAGTCAAAGATTCTTCAGGAAATTCATTATCAACAACTACAGGTCAAAATGGAATGTATGTATTAGATAATATTCAAAATGGAAGATATATAGCAATATTTGAATATGATACAAATCAATATGCTTTAACAAAATATAAAGCAGAAGGAGTAAGTGATACTGAAAATTCAGATGTAAGCTTAAATGAATTATTAATTGGAGATGCAAGACAACAAGTTGCATCAACAGATATTATTAATATAACTGATTCAAATGTTTCAGACATAAGTATAGGTTTAATAGAATTACAAAACTTTGATTTAAAATTAGATAAATATGTAAGCAAAATAGTAGTGCAAAACTCAGCAGGAACAACTGTAAGAGAGTATAGCAATACAAATACAGCAAAAATAGAACTAGACGCAAAACAAATGAATGGTTCAACAGTTATTGTTGAATACAGCATAATAGTAACAAATGTTGGAGAAGTTGCAGGATATGCTAGAAACATTATAGATTATATGCCAAACGATTTAGAGTTCAGCTCTGAATTAAATAAAGACTGGTATGAAAGCAATAACTCATTATATACAACAGCTCTTGGAAACGAAATCATAAATCCGGGAGAATCAAAAACAGTAACTTTAACATTAACAAAAACAATGGGTGAAGACAACGTAGTGTCAAGAAACAATGCAGAAATTTATGAAGATTACAATGATTTAGGATTAAATGATAGTAATTCAACACCAGGAAATAATGCAAATGGAGAAAATGATATGAGTTCAGCAGATGTTATCATAAGTATTAGAACTGGTGGAGTAATTTACATGACAATAGGAATTGTATTAGCAATAATAGTGATAGCAGGAATAACAGCAGGAATAATTGTAAAAAGAAAAAATTCAAAGAGCGAGGAATAGAAAGGAGGGAGAAAAATGAGTAATTTGAAAAAAACATTGATTGGTATAATAATAACAATATTGATGATATTGGGATATTCTAGTATATCAAATGCTTATACCTCATATAACAAAGTAGGCTCTACTTATTGGTTAGAGTATAATAGAGATTATGTAGGAAATTCTTCATTATATTGTGTACAGCACCGTCAACATTTCTATAGTAGTGGTATGGATTATAAAGTAGAAACAAAGATCAAAATAAAAGGAAAAACTTCAACAGGTCTTAAACGGAGACAATCCTAATTATGAAATAACCAAAAAAGCTAATTTGAAAATGGGATATATATTAAGAGCAAATGTAAGTAAAGATACAAAACAAAAAGCAATTTGGTGGTATTTTAATGATTGGATGAAAGCTGTAGGAAATGAATACAAGCATATAGGTATGAAATTTGCTAATAATGAAAATGAGGGAAAACAAGCTTTAAATGAAGAAGCAGAAAAATATGCGAAAAATTATGATGAGTCAAAAGATGAAGCATATATTGAAGATTTAACAGACAAGGATAATATAAAAGTAACTACAGTTGGAGATAGAATAAGAATAGGTCCATTTAAATGGAAATATAATGGAAAATTGACAAAAGCTAATGTAAAAGATCAAAATGGAAAAACTATTGATAATGTAACATTTGTAAAAACAAAAGGTGGACAATATTTAACAATAGGTATGGAAGAGATACCTTCAAATGGAAATAAAGGTTTCTATATTGAAATACCAGCAAATAGTGGAGTGACTAGAATAACAGAAATAAGAACAAAAGTAGAATTAGATATTACAGCATCAACAATGTATTTCATGAGATCAGATGATGGAGACTGGCAAAACCTTATATATATTGAAAATGAACCAGATACCGATAAAACAGAAATTAATTTTCCTTATGATATACCACTTACAGGAAAATTAAGAATTAAAAAGGTTAATGAACAAAATCAATCAATTGCTTTACCAAATGTAGGATTTAGAATTTATAATGTGAATTTAAAACAGTATGTATATCAAGATGCAAGTGGAAATATATCATATAATAATACAGGAACAGAATTTAAAACAAATGCAAATGGTGAAATTACTATAGATGGATTATTATTAGGAGACTATTTAGCATATGAAACAACAAATCCAAACTATGGATATGAATTCAATAGTGCAGGAGTAACAATTACAGTAGACAGTCAAGATCCATCAACAGCAGATATCATAACAAATAAACAAGTATATGTAAAACTTTCAGGATATGTATTCTTAGATGTACAATCAGCAAAACAATCTTATAGGAATAACCTATATAGAAATGACACAATGGATGATGAAGATCAATTATTAAGTAATGTACAAGTAAGATTAGTAGACCGTAGGACAGGAAATACTGTAACAAATGATAGTGGAGCACCATTTACAGCTACAACAAAAGAAATCAATTTAGGAGATAGTATTATAAGATATTATCAATTTGTAGATGTTAGAATAGATGATTTATCTAACTATTATATGGAATTCACATATGATGGATTAACATATCAAAATGTAACACCAATATTAACAGCAAATAATGGTTCAAAATCAGCAGAAGATGCAACAACAAGAGATAATTTCAACAAGAGCTTTAGTACAATAGAAGGTAGTGGAAACGGAGCAGACACTGGTGTAGCATTAAATGAATCAGGACAAAAAGCACATGATTTATCATATAGTTATAATGGAGAAAGCTATACATCAACATTAATAAATAATGGATTACCAACAGGACAATATCCAATAACAGCAAATACAGATTCAGCAGGATATAGCATAAGAGGAGACTTTGAATATGGAGATGAAGAAATACCATATATTAACCTAGGATTATATGAAAGAGAAAAACCAGACTTATCATTATCAAAAGATATGTATAATGTAAGATTATCTATAAATGGATATAACCATATATATGAATATGCAATGAAATCAGACCACGACACAGGATATTCAGGAGAAGGCTTCAATGTTGGAGTTAAATGGAGTAGTGAATATGTATCATCAAGTTATAAAAGAGCAATATATGAATCAGATATAGATTATACAAACGAAAATGATAAGAGCAAAGAACTACAAGTATATATAACATATGCAATAGATGTTACAAATGAAGCAAGTGGAATACAAACAAGAGTAAATTCTATAGCAGATTACTATGACAAGAGATATGAATTAGTAGCAGTAGGTAGAAAAGATGTAAGTAAAGAAATAGGTCTAGAACAAATAAAACCAGATGAAGGAACTATTACTGAAAATGTAAGTTACACAGAGCAAGGACAATATAATGACAAATACTCAAAAGTAGTAATTAATCCAGACATGACAATAGATGCAGGAAAGACAGAAAGGATATATGTACAATTCAAACTAAATAGAGAAGCAGTAGCAGGAATATTAAATGATGAAGACTTAGAAAATAGTACAGTATCTCTTCTAGATAATATAGCAGAAATTAACTCATACTCATCATTCCAAAATGGAAGTGCATATGCAGGTGTAGATAAAGACTCAAACCCAGGAAATATAACAATAGAAGGCGAAGAAGTAGGAAAACACGACTTTGACGATACAGACATAAGCCCAGCATTACAACTAGAAATAGCAGATGCAAGAACATTAGAAGGAAAAGTATTCCTAGACTCAACATCAGGAGAATTAATGACAGGACAAGTAAGACAAGGAAGTGGAGCATATGAAGATGGAGAAACAGGAATACCTAATGTAGAAATAACATTTACAGAAAACACAGGAAGTGGAAAAGTATATACAGCAACAACAGATGAAAATGGAGACTTCCATATTGATAACTACATACCAGGAGATTATACATTAACATATACTTGGGGAGATGAAACATACACAGTCCAAAATTACAAAGGAACAATATATCAACCATCAAGAGACCAAAGCAATAAAGAATGGTATAAAGAAGACGTAGATACAAGATGGACAGATGCAATAGACAATTATAACCAAGATCAAGAAGCTCCAAAAGGTTCAAGACAACAAATAGATGCAGAAATGAATACAATTACTAATGGAACAACATTTACAAGAAATAAAATGGACTCAACAACTCCAACAATGGGAGTAGGAGTAGAATATGAATCAACATATACAGCATCAGTAGGAGATAGATATGAATATAGAATTCACAATGTAGACTTTGGTATAGTAGAAAGAGCAAGACAAGACATTTCTCTAAGCAAGAGAGTAAAAACAATGAAAGTTACTTTAGCAAACGGAAGAGTATTAGTAGACTTAGAAGTAAAAGAAGATGGTAGTCTAGAAGGAACAAACTCAAGTGTAATGTATATACCAGGTTCACCATCAACAGAGCCAAAACAAGGAATTGTAAGACTTGAAATGGATAGTGAGTTAATGAGTGGAGCATTATTGGAAGTTGGATATGAATTTACAGCAACTAATAATAGTGAACTAGATTACGTAGGTGAAAAATACTATAAATATGGAGAAAAAGACGGACCAGTAGTAACAATAACACCAACAGCAATTATAGACTACTTAGATAGAGATTGGGGATTTGAAGCAAATAAAAATGAAGGTTGGGAAGCAATAGACTTAACTGATCCTAGAATAGACTTAGCACAACCTGTAAGAGAATCAACAGAAATGAATAATAGACAAATACTATATACAGAAAATCTAGCAACTCCAATAGAGCCAACGAAGTCTAATACAACAGTACTAAATGTATCTAAATTATTAACATCATCACAAGATATTGAATTAGACAATGAAACAGAAATTATTAAGGTTGAAAAAACAGGAGGTTCAGACTTAACAACAACACTAGGTAATTATGAACCAGGTGCAGGACCACAAGTTGAACGTGATGATGACATGGCAGAAAGAGTAATTATAACACCAAATACAGGTGCAAACTTGAACTTCATATTACCAATATCAATTGTAATATCAGCATTTGTAATCATAGGAGTAGGAGTTATATTCATTAAGAAAAAAGTACTAAACAAATAGGGACGTAGCAAATCGTTCCAAAATGAAACAAAAGGGACAGACCTAAAATAGGGTCTGTCTTTTTGTAAATGGGTGTCAATGGGAACGGAGATTTCTTGTCAGTGGGGACGTGTTGTCAGTGGGGACGGAGATTTCTTGTCAATGGGGACGGAGATTTTGACAACATTGTCAATGACAATGTTGTCAAAATCTCCGTCCCCATTGCCAAGAAATCTCCGTCCCCACTGACAACACGTCCCCACTGACAAGAAATCTCCGTCTCCATTGACACCTGTCCCTTTTGGACAAAAAATGTTCAATTTGACACGTCCCCAACGTCCAAGAATTTTATTTTCCTATTGTATTGCTTTTTTTGACATTCTGTAATAAAATAAAAAGCATAAAAAGCCAAAAAAAGTAACATAAAAAAATATAACATAAAAAAACAATAAAAAAAGTAAAAAAAATATTAGAAATTATTTACCAAAAAAGACAAAAACCACAAAAGACAAGTAGTAAAATATAGCATATATATAGGGAAAAGGTGGTATGAAATATGTTTCAGAATATAGAAGGATATACTATGCAAGGCAAAGAGAAAGAAACTGTAAACAAATGGTCAGAAATCATAAAAAGAAATAATATAATAATGTATATAATTTCTTTTATGTTATCATTAGTTGGAATAGGGGGAGAGTTTTCTTTATTTAGTATAAGTATATTAGGGGCATGTTTTTCATCTTCAATTCCACTCTTAGGTGTTATGATTGTTACATTAA
The DNA here is from genome assembly GCA_930982035.1 of uncultured Clostridium sp. Lineage (GTDB taxonomy): Bacteria > Bacillota > Clostridia > TANB77 > CAG-508 > CAG-269. Next base: position 7,176 of record CAKNJL010000009.1, on the reverse strand, counting down.
TAGGAAATATAATAAAATTTGGAGCAGGAGGAGGACTAGAATATTTCCTAACAAGCTTGGTATTTTTTATAAGTATTTTCATTTTTAAGCCTAAGTACAATGAAGATGAAAGAAATGAAAAGATAAAAGTAAGCAAAAATATATTTATTTCTGTATTACTAGTTCAAATAATAAAAGCAATGCTTTCTACATTTACATTTTATGATTTATTGGTAAGTATAACATATGGAATAATAGCAATAGCATTTTATAAAATATTCACAAATTCAATTTCAGTTATTGAAAATATAGGGGAGAAAAAAGCATTTTCTATAGAAGAAGTTATAGGGACAAGTCTTCTATTGGCGATTGCTGTTAGCGCATTTTCAGATTTAACAATTTTAGGATTTTCAATAAGAAATATATTAAGCATTTTGATAGTACTAGTATTAGGTTGGAAAAATGGAATACTAGTAGGAGCTACATCAGGAGTTACAATAGGAGTAGCATTAGGAATTATAACAGGAGGAGAACCAATAATAATTGCAGCGTATGCGATTTCAGGAATGGTAGCAGGAATACTAAATAGATTTGGAAAAATAGGAGTAATTGTTGGATTTTGTATAGGAAATGTTATTTTAGCTTATGCTTCTAATGGATATACAGTAGAATTAATTTATTTTAAAGAAATATTGCTAGCTTCAATAATATTATTAGCAATACCTAAAAACATAAATATAGATATAGAAGAATTTGTAGGTGGTTCAAAGTTTCTACCAATATCAAGAGAAAGGACTTTAACAAGAGAAAAAGAAACAGTAGAAAAGTTAAATAATGTATCAGAAACAATAAAGAAAATTGCAAAAACATATTCTAATGGACAAAAAAGTCAATTTACAGAAGAGGAAAAAGAAGAAAACAAGCAAATATTTATAAATGAATTATTAAATAACTTAGAACCATATAGAGATAATCTGTTATATGAAGATATCTCAAATGTAAATGGAAAAATAATGGATGAAATATTTAACCTATTATTAGAAAAACAAGAGATAGAAAGGGAAGATTTATTAAAAATCTTTGCAGATTGTAATAGTTATATAGTAGGTTTTGATGATAAGGAAGTAAGTAAATATCTAGAAGAAAATATTTTACAGATGTTAAGAGCGATAAATGTTTCATATAAAGTAAGTAAAAATAATTTTATATGGAAGAAAAAATTAGAAGAAAGCAAGAAAAATATGGAAACACAACTAAATGGTGTTTCAAAAGTAATATCAGGAATAGCAAAAGATATTGAAAAAGAATCAAAAGAAGAACAAAAATATACAAAACAAGAAGTTGAAATTATCAAATTATTAAAACAAAAAGAAATAGAAGTTGCAGAAATTTCTATTACAAAAAAAGATAGATACATAATAAATATATATACAAAAAAACCAGAAGATAATAGTGTGATAGAAAACATACTTACAAAAGTATTAAAAGAAAAAATAGTATTAAATGAAGATAATTCAAATGAAACAAATTTAGTATATATATCAGATGATAAATATGTTCTAGGATTTGCAACAGCTGATTCAAGTAAAAATCAGAGTGAAGTTTCAGGAGATAATTTTGTGAATATAAGACTAAAAGACGGAAAATATTTGATAGCATTAAGTGATGGAATGGGAACAGGAAGAAAAGCAAATGAAAGTAGTATGCAAGCATTGGCAATGTTACAAAATTTGTTAGCATCTGGATTTGATAAAGATAGTTCAATAAAATTAATTACATCTACCTTAATCAGTAAAAGTGAAGAGATATTTGCAACACTAGATATAGCTATTATAGATTTATATAAAGGAACAATAGAATTTATAAAAAGTGGAGCATGTCCAACATATATAAAGAAAAATAAAAGAGTTCAAATTATAAAATCAAACTCACTTCCAGCTGGTATGGTAAATCAAGATAATATACAAGTATTTGATACAGATATACAAAGTGAACAAATAATGTTGATGTGTACAGATGGGATACTTGATTCTAATATAGAATATAAAAATAAAGAGTTATGGATAAAATATTTATTAGAAGATATAGAAACTAAAAATACAAAGAAAATAGCTGATATCATTTTAAATGAAGCAATAGACAATAATTTTGGAAAAACAAAAGATGATATGAGTGTAATTGTATGTAAATTTATGCAAAAATAGAATATAAGTTGGTTACAATTTACAGCCTATAAAATAATGTTAATAAGAATGTATATATATTAATATTTTATAAATTTCTCGGTTCAATACGTGCATTAGAGTTTTTATTGAATAGGAAAAATTAATTTTTCCTATTCAACAAAAAAATAACGTTGCACAGAAAAACTGCTACGCAATTTTTCGCGTCGACAAATCTTTACGCTTCTTCGAGAACTTAAATATATATAGTAAAATTAGAAAAGTAGAAGAAAGTTCTCGAGAAACGAGATTTGTCATCTAAAAGGAACGAGCCTCTCGCTATTCGCGCTTCCTCATTCCTTTTAGATTAAAAAACTCTACAAGCACTCCAATCACATTCGAAATTTATTCAATATTAATATATATACATTATATAGAATAAATTTTAGGCGAGTTATAAGTATAAAAAATAATATTAGATGGAGGAATGTTCAGAATGAGCAGAGGTAGAAGGTATGAAGAACCAAAGTTAAATTTAAAAAAGGTATTTGCTGTCATACTAGCATTTGTAGTAATAATTATGTCGATTTTTGTAATACATGGAATTCTTTCAAAAGATGAGAAAACAGGAGGAATAACAAGTAAAACATATTTTCCTGCATATAAAGACAACAAATGGGGAGTAATAGATGAAAATGGAGAAACAGTGATAGAACCTTCATATGAAGAAATGATAATAATACCTGATAATAAAACAGATGTATTTCTTTGTACATATGATGTAAATTATGATACAGGAGAATATAGTACTAAAGCATTAAACAGCGAAAATAAAGAAATTCTTACAGATTATGCAAAGGTCGAAGCAATATCAAATATGGATAAAAATAATAATTTATGGTATGAAAAAAATGTATTAAAAGTCCAAAAAGATGGAAAGTGGGGAACAATCAATCTAAATGGAGAACAACTTTTAAATACAGAATATGATAGTATAACAGCAATACAAGGAATAGAAAATGCTTTACTAATACAAAAAGATGGAAAATATGGAGTAGCAAATGATGAAGGAAGAATAATCTTAGATGTAGCATATACAGAAATCACAAATTTAGGAAAAGACAATAATGCAGGATATATAGTAAAAGATGATACTGGTTTATATGGAATAGTAGATAATTCTAAAAATGTTGTTTTAGCAAATAACTATCAAGAAATACAAAAAGTATATGGGAACAATTTATATGTTGTAACACAAGATGGAAAACAAAAAGTAGTAAATTCATCTGGAGAAGACGTTCTAACACAAGGATTTGAACAAATTTCAGCAATTCTAAAGACTCAAGACCAAGGAGTTATATATGTTTCAAATGGACAATATGGAGTAATGACACTTACAGGAGAAGTAAAAATACCAGCACAATATAGTAATTTAGTAGAAGCAAAAGCAAATACTTTTATTGCAACTAAAGATGGAAAACAGGGAATAGTAGATATAGATAATAATGAAAAAGTCCCATTTAATTATACATCAATATCATATAATGAAACTGGAGATATTTATATTGCAGAAGATGAAAACTTTAATAGTAATATAATGAATAGTAATTTTGAAATAAAACAAACAGGAATATTGATAGAGGTAAATACAGATTCAGGCTATTTTGAATTAAGACAAGATGATGGTTATAAATATTATAATTTTAGATTTGAAGAACAAAATGTAAAGGATGTTTTAAGTAATAATACATTATTTTTAGATAAAAAAGATAATATGTATGGATATCTAGACAAAGATGGAAATGTTGTGGTAGAATATAAATATGATGATGCAACAGAACAAAATGAATATGGATATTCAGCAGTGAAAAAAGACGGAAAATGGGGAGTAATAAATAGTAAAGGAGAAGTTGTACAAGAACCAACATATAATTTAGATGATTATTTAATTATAGATTTTATAGGAAGATGGCATTTAGGAAAAGACATAAATATGAATTATTATAATCAAGAATAAGGACTTTAAAATTTATAAATTATAAAAAATATTAATATATATTCATTCTATAAAAAATCTTTTCTTATGAAGTGTAATGAAGATAATTTGTAAAAAAATAATAATAAAAGGTGATTAAAATGGAACTAAAGATAAACTACCAATACACATACTTTATACATCCTTTTGTTGTAAAACAAAGGAAGTATCAAAAATACTTATTAAGATTACTAAAAGATGAAAATTGTAAACTAAAAAGATTTGAAAAGGAAAAAGATTTAAGGTTATATAAGTATTTTACGCCCAAAATGAGAGATTTTCTATTTTCAAGTTTTAGTTTTACAAATGCTAAATATGCCAAATTTAAAGAAATGCCAATGGAGACACAATCAGCAGTTTTAGCGAAATATCCTTGTACAATATTTGAATACACAATAAAAAAAGATATACAAGGAAAAGCAGGAGAAGGTAAAGGTATATTCTTTAAAATTAGAAAAATCGAAATAATATGTTTTAACACAGGTATATGTTTTCTATGTATGAAAACAAACATAGAAGATGAGCCAACATTTTCAGATGTGTTGAATTTCAACTATAAATTTAGAGATATACGACAAGATAATAGAACATTAAATGATTATGATAAAATTAATATACAAACAGACAGTTTTTCAAGTATTGATAAATTAACAGATTTTATAAAAGGAATAACAGGATCAAATGTAGAAGCGATAAAACTAGATATCAATACAGAAAGATTTTTAACATATTCTTATGTATGTATAGACCAGTCAGGTTGGAATTTAGAAAATACATTTGATAAAATAGAAAATAACTTTATAAAATTTGCAAGAATATTACCAGCAGACAATTCAGCAAGTTTAAAAGAAGATGATATATTATCATTATCAAAATGGAAATATACAAAAATGGGAATAACAAAACAAGGAGTAACATTATTCGCTTCATCAACAGATATTAATAATTACACAATTTTGCCAAACGAATTTGAACAACAATATTTATACACATATATTTTTGAATTGTATAAGAAAATATATTTGAAAAAAATAAGTTTGGACTTTAAAAATGCAACAAAAATGAAAAATGTAAGAAAAGAATTTATAAACTTTACAAAAAATATATGGATTCAAGAAGTAACAGAAGATGAATCAGGAACATTATTCTCATATAGAATAAGAGAATGCCTAGGTTTAGAACAATTATATAATGAAGTAAAAAATAAATATGATGTTTTATATAAAGAATTAAACATAGAAAGAAATAGAAACTTAACAATAGTAATATCAGTAGTATTAGTAGCATCACTAATATTCAATATACTTAATTTTATGTTACTGGCACGTTAGGGACGGGCCAAATCGTTCCATTTTGGAACGAAAAGGGACAGACCTTTATGGACGGAGAAAAAATCATCGTTTTTTCCGTCCTTTTAGTACTACTACAATAGGAAAGTTATACTTTTCTATTGTATAAAAGCCGTTTCGCTCCAATGATTGTACACAATCTTAATTTGCGTAAAATTGGCGCGTGAACAAAGACGCGACGTGTAAGTATTTTAAAAGTTTAAAATTTTAATCATGTCTCTATTGTTCTTGTATATGGAAAATCAAGGGAGAATGTCGATTATCTATAAAGAATTGCATAAAAAATAATAAAGAAAGGAGTAATTCGTATAATAAATTAGATAATTAATTATGCGAAAGGAAAAATGAAAATAACTTGTGGAACAGATATAATAGAAATAGGTAGAATAAAAGACAGTATAGAAGATATGGGAGAAAGATTTTTAGAAAGAGTTTTTACCAAAAAAGAAATAGAATATTGTGAAAGTAGAAAAAACCAAAAATATCAACATTATGCAGGAAGATTTGCAGGAAAAGAAGCAGTGTTTAAGGCAATTTCACCGCAATTAAAAGATAAATATGAAATTGGTTGGAAAAATATAGAGATAATAAATGATGAAAATGGCAGACCATGTGTGCATTTCTTAGATATAGAAATACAAGGAATAGATGAAATAGATATAAGTATATCACATTGCAAACAATATGCAACAGCAAATGTAGTTGCTATTTTCAACTCATAATAAAATTTTCATATAGAATAATCTTATTATAGTTGAAAAGATTACTTTATTTAATAATATGAAAGGGAGAAAATGAATTATGGAACTTTTTGATAGTCATTGTCATTTAGATGATGAAAGATTTGATGAAGATAGAGAAGAAATAATAGAAAAAATTAAGGAATCAGGAGTTACTAAACTTGTATCAGCAGGATATAGCATAGAAGGTTCCACAAAAGGAGTAGAATTATCTAAAAAGTATGAATTTATTTATACAACATGTGGACTTTCACCAAATGATATTCCACAAACAGAGGAAGAACTGTGGAAAGATATGGAGAAAATCAAAAAAATAGTGGAAGAAAACTTGGAATATAAAAAAATAGTAGCAATTGGAGAGATTGGTTTAGACTATTATTGGGAAAAAGATAATGAAAAAAGAAAATTGCAGAAAGAAGCTTTTGTTAAACAAATAGAGTTAGCAAATGATTTTAATTTACCAATAGTAATACATACAAGAGATGCTGTTATGGATACAATCGAAATTTTAAAGAAAAATAATGTTGATAAAAAAGGAGTTTTTCATTGTTGTCCATTAAATAGAGAATTGGTGAAAGAAGCATTAAAACTTGATTTCTATATTTCTTTTGCTGGACCTGTCACTTTTAAAAATTCTAAAAATGCAAATGAAATAATTCAAATGGTTCCAAATGACAAAATATTAATTGAAACAGATAGCCCTTATTTATCACCAGAGCCATTAAGAGGAAAAAGAAATGACCCAAGAAATGTTAAATATATAGCACAAAAAATTGCAGATGTAAAAGGACTTTCTATAAACGAAGTTGCAGAGATTACAAATCAAAATGCAAAGAGGATTTTTTTGATTTAAAGTTTGTCAATGGAGACGGAGATGGGTTGTCAATGGTTGTCAATGGGGACGGAGATTT